>JABDJW010000197.1 GCA_013002375.1 Acidimicrobiales bacterium
CCCGGGGTCGCACGCGCTGGCTAGCGGCCGAACGAACCGATGCGTGGGCCACCATTGGCCGTCGCGAATCGGCGAACGGCGGCCTGCTCGGCCGGTTCGTCCTCTTCGTCCGCTACGGGGTCAGCCGTCACCGGCTCGACCACCTCAGGAGTCGCGGCCGGCTCGATCTCGTCGTGCTGGATCGCGATGTGCTCCGGCATGGTGGCCGCATCGACTGCAGCCTTGGCCGAGTCGATCCATGCCGCCGCCGGGCAGTCGCGATCTTCGACGGCGTCAGGACCGTTCTCGACGGCGTCAGGACCGTGCTCGACGGCGTCAGGTTCGGCGAGATCGGGCACCGAGGCCAAGACCGATTCGGTCACCGGCTCGGATGCCAGTCGCACCACGTGGATCTGCTGTACGTCCAGCGACAGGGCGGTGGTCTCCAACACCCGCACGTCCTCCGCTCCGGAGTTCAGTGCCGCTTCGGCGGTCGCCAACGCATCGGCCAGCTCCTCACATGGTCGCCAGATCGGCGTAGGGGAATCGCCCCCTTCCACGACGAGATACCGCACGACGTACCCTTCCTGTGTGAACTGCACGACAAGGTCGGTGCCCCGGTGGCACCAAGCTGCATTCCAATCGGCCGTCCCGCCTCGGTCTTGAGCGGCGATGTCATCGAGGAGTCATGCCACCGCCCTCCTCCGCGACGCGGTGATGGCCGGCCACCAGGGGGACGAAGCGGCCGCGCGCCGGTTCATCGATCACGCGGACCCCGATGTCCGCATCGCCGCGCTGGCCGCATTGGTTCGCATGGACCGAGCCACCACCGCCGATCTCGAAGCCGGGCTGGCCGATCCCAACCCTCGGGTTCGGCGGCGCGCCGTGGAACTCAGCGCCGAACGGACCGAACCAGGGCTCATTCCGCTCCTCGGTGATGACGACGACCTCGTCGTCGAAATGACCGCGTGGGCTCTGGGCGAACGACCCCCCACGCCCGAAGCGGTCGCCGCGCTGGCTTCTGTCGTTGCCGACCATGGCGATGCCTTGTGCCGGGAGGCGGCCGTCGCTGCGCTCGGCGCATTGGGCGACCCGGGGGGACTGCCGGCCATCCTGGCCGCGTGCAACGACAAGGCGACGGTGCGGCGTCGAGCGGTACTTGCGCTGGCTCCCTTCGACGGACCCGACGTGCGGGCCACTCTCGAACGGGCGACCGGCGATCGCGACTGGCAGGTGCGGCAGGCCGCAGAAGACCTCCTCGCGATCGAGGGCACGCCGAGCCGCGCCGATGAAGGTTCGATCAGCGACGGGAATCCAGGAACATCGCCTTGACCGCCTCGTAGCTCTCGATACAACGACCGGCACCCAACACGACACATTCGAGCGGCGTATCGACCAAGTGGACATCGACCTCAGCTTCTTCGGCGATGCGCTGGTCGAGACCACGGAGCATGCCGCCACCACCAACGAGGTGGATGCCCTGCATGATGAGATCCTGAGCCAGTTCCGGCGGTGCCTGGGCCAGACAGGTGAGCACCGCGTCGACCATTGCGGTGACCGGTTCCTCGATCGCGGCACGGATCTCTCCCGGCGTGAGAATCACCGTCTTGGGCAGGCCGCTCATGAGCTCGCGCCCGCGCACTTCGGCCCGCATCTCACCCTCGGTACGGGCCGCCGAGCCGATGGTGAGCTTGATCTCCTCCGCAGTGCGCTCGCCGATGGCGATGCCGTACTCCCGCCGCACGTAGACCTGGATGGCTGCGTCGATGTCGAACGAACCGACCCGGACGGCCTCGATCGCAACGACACCGCCGAGTGATATCAGCGCGGCCTCCGACGTGCCGCCGCCGATGTCGATGACCATGTTGCCCACCGGTTCGTGGATCGGCAGGTTGGCACCGATCGCCGCAGCCATCGGCTGTTCGATCAGCTGGGCATCGGCGGCGCCGGCCCGGCGAGCGGCCTCGGTGACGGCGCGGCGCTCGACCATCGTGATGGCCGACGGCACGCAGATGACGACGCGGGGTCGGTTGAACCGACTCACACCAACCCGCTGCAACAGCAGGCGGATCATGCGCTGGGTCACGTCGAAGTCGGTGATCGCACCATTGCGCAGCGGGCGCACGGCGACGATGTAGCTCGGCGTCCGACCGATCATCTGCCACGCCTCTTTGCCCATGGCCAAGACGTCCTTGGTCTGGCTGTTCAGCGCGATGACGGAAGGCTCGTTGAGCACGATGCCCTCGCCTCGTGCATAGACCAGCGTGTTGGCCGTGCCGAGATCGATCGCGAGATCGCGCGCCACTTACTCGCGGTCCGGGATACCGAGACGACCCGGAATTGGGCTGGACACCGTGCGGCGGGGCTGCCGCGAGGTCGGACGAGGAGCCAGCGATCGAAGCCGCTCGCCGAATTGGTCGACCGAGGCATCGAGGCGGGTCGGGCTTCCTCGATGCGACAAGAACAACACCAGCCAGCCCAGCGCGATCACCACCAGCGCGCCCAACAAGAACAGGAGGGCATTGCTCATCGGGTGCTGCCCTTTCCGGGCGATCGGTGACGTGGATTCATGACGAGCTTTCGACTTCGGTGATGTGCTGGGCTTCGAGCCCCCAGGATTCGCCTTCTGCCCAACGCTCGCGCTTCCAGATCGGGACTGTCGCTTTGAGTTGATCGATACAGAAGCGCCCCGCCTCGAACGCCGCATCGCGATGCGGCGAGGACACCGCAACAATAACGGCGGTTTCGGTGACCGCCACGGGGCCGACGCGGTGAATCATGGCGATCCGCACGATGTCGGGCCAGCGGCGACGAGCTTCGGCCGCCAGGGAGGCCAGGCGAGGCTCGACCTGTTCTTCATAGGCTTCGTATTCGAGTTCGCTGACGTCAGCCCGACCGGTGCTGTGATTGCGGGCCGTGCCGCTGAACAACACGACGGCGCCACACTCGGGACGAACCGCCCAGGTATAGGCGCGCTCGACCGGCAACGGTTCGGCCGACAGACCGAGCCAGGTGTCGGAATCGGTGGGAGGGGTCGCAGCGATGCCTGCATACGACCACGATCGGACGCGAATTTCCACACGGACGAAAAAATCGACTCGGCGGCGGGCCTGCTCTCGACAGCCGGCCGGCGCGACCTACACTTGCGCCGTGGGGTTTTTGCGAGGCAGACGAGCACCGGTTCCGGCTGCATCCGAGCGATGGTGGCGTCATCCGTCCGAACTCAATTCCACCGCACCTCCGACGGTGCCACCGCCCGAACACCACGACGGCGAGTCCGACGCGGATCAGCCCGGGGCCTGAGGCGCCGGATCCGGGGCGGCGCCGGCACTCTCAGCTGCGGTGACGCCGCCAGAGCCACCAGACCAGCCCGCCGATGGCGGCGGCCACCACGCCGACTGCGCCGAGCGACAGCGTTTGCCGCTGTTTGGCGGTGAGCATGTCGAACCGACCGGGCTGGTGGCCGGCCACATAGGCTTCCTCGTTGGAGTTGGTCGGCTCCCAGCCCAACTCGCGGAGGCGATCGTTGGCGACCACCCACGGGTGCTCGGTATAGGGCACGATCCCCGGTGGCGTCGGCGCCAGACCGGTGCGGAACCGCAGCGCCGACACGATCGTGGCGGCCCACCCCGGTACCCGAACCCGAGGTTTCGGCCCGGCCAGCGCGACGAGGTCGTCGGCCGGGATCCACCCGTCGGGTGCCACATTGAGGACACCGTCCACCCGCTGGCCCACGGCGGTCACGATCGCGGTGGCGAGATCGTCGGCGTGCAGGAATTGCGCCGGCGGATCGCCCTCCTCGGACTTCACGGTCATGGCCGAGTGCAGAATTCGAGCCAGCCCACCGGGCTGTTCTTCGGCCACGGTGATCGCAGGCCGCAACACGGTCACGGTTCGGCCGGGATGGTCGACCCGGTAGTCCATGGCCATCCGTTCGAGTTCCGCCTTGTGAATTGCGAACGAGAACGCGTGATCAGGCCGCAGCGGAGCATCCTCGGTGAGCGGTATCGGATTGTCGGCCCATGCCCCGTACACCATTGCGGTGGACACCAGAACGACGTGCTGCACCCCCGCCCGGCCGGCCGCCTCCAGCACCCGACGGGCGATGCCCAGATCGATCCGACCGTCGTGGTTCCAGCCGTCGGCTGACAGCGCGGTGGCCAGATGCACGACGACTTCGACACCCTGCATCACCGCGGTGAGATCGTCGACCAGCAAGTCGAGCTGTTTGCTCTCGACGCCAGCGGGCACGGTGACCGGCAGCTCGCGGTCCACGGCCAGGACCGAAAAGTCCTCGGCCAGCAAGGGCGTGACCCGATTGCCGACCGAACCGCTGGAGCCGGTGACCAGCACTTTCGGGGATGCCATGCGTAACGCGGACTTTCCGGGAGGGAACACCCCTACGATGCCCTTGTGAGCGAAGACGGTCCAACCGGAAACGACCCATTCGGCGAAATGCCCTTCTTTGGGGAGCTGTTCAAGATGTTCAGCGCCGCGTCGGGGCAATCGGCAGGGGGCGCTCGTCAGCTCGCGATGCAGATCGCGAGCGACGGCGCCAGCGAACCCAACGTCGACCCTGCCGAGCGCATCGCCCTCGAACAACTCGCGCGCGTCGCCGAACTGCAGGTCCAGAACGCTTCGGGCCTCGCCGTGGCGCGATCGGGCACCTTTGAGATCGAAGCCGTCAACCGGGCCGGCTGGGTCGACGGCGCGATGGCCACCTACGAGCCCTACATCGAGAAGCTGGCCGGATCGCTCGGCAACCCGGCCGGCATGGGCGGGCTCGACGCCGGTGATCCCGAAGCCGCGATGTTCGCCGGCCTGTTCCAGATGCTCGGACCGATGATGATGACGCTCGCCTCGGGGTCGATGATCGGCCAGCTCGCCCGGCGTTCCCTGGGCAGCTACGACCTGCCGGTTCCGCGACATACCGACAAGCTGCAGGTCGTCATGCCCAACCTCAACGAGTTCGGTGAGGACTGGAGCCTCCCGGTCGACGATCTGCGCATGTGGGTCTGTCTCAACGAGGCTGCCCATCACGCGGTGCTCGGCATCCCACACATCGGCGACCGCATCCACGATCTGCTCTGCGAACACGCCAACGCCTTCGAGACCGATCCCTCGGCTTTCGAAGAACAGCTCGGCGGCCTGAACTTCACCGGCAGCCCCCAGGATCTCGCCGAAATCCAAAACCTTCTCGGCAGCCCCGACGCAGTCCTCGGCGCGGTGCAATCCGACGCCCAACGCGCGGTGCTGCCACAGCTCGCCGCGGTGGTGGCGGTGGCCGAGGGGTACGTCGACCACCTGATGGACAGCGTGGGCGCGCAACTCATCGAGTCGTATTCGATGCTCTCCGAAGCGCTCCGGCGTCGCCGGGTCGAGGCCGACGCCTCGGATCGCTTCGTCGAGAAGATCCTGGGTCTCGAACTCACCCAGGAGCAATACGACCGAGGCTCGGCGTTCGTCGAAGGGGTCATCGAACGGGGCGGTGCCGAGGCGCTGGGTCCTCTGTGGTCCGATGGCCGGGCCCTACCCACGCCGAACGAGGTCGACGCTCCCGGGCTGTGGCTGGCTCGGATCGAGTTGCCCGAATTCGGCGACCCCGACGCCGCGGACCCCAATGCCGAAGAACCAGATCCCGGCGAACCGGCGGAATGAGCCGTCCCCTCACCGCAGAAGAAGTCGCGTCGTACGCGAGCGTGGTGAACGAGACGGTGGCGGGACGGGTGCGGGTGCGCGAGACCGAACTGTTGCCCCCGGGCACGGCCGGTATGGCGCTGCGGAACACGATTCTGCTGCGCAACGACTACGACCGTCGGGGCAACAACATCTTGCTGGCCCACGAACTCGCGCACGTCCGCCAGTGGGCCGAGCTGGGCGCGGTGCGGTTTCTCGGCCGCTACGTGAACGAGTATCTGCGTGCGTTGCTCCGAACCCGAAGCCACCACAGCGCCTACCGGGCCATCAGCCTCGAGGTCGAAGCCTATGACGCGGCAGCGGACTGGAAGCTCTCCGGCCACATCCGCCGCTAGCCCACCAAACGGTCGAACCCCCCCCCCAACCCTCAACCTCAGGTTTACTCTGACCCCAAACACCCCAAAGGGGTCAGACCCCAGAACGGGAAAAGGGGTCAGACCCCAGAACGGCAAAAGGGGTCAGACCCCAGAACGGGAAAAGGGGTCAGACCCCGGTTCTGACGAACAGCCCGGTGGCTGCGGCATGGGCCATGACCGCCCGGACATCGATAACGATCGGGCCGTCCCGCTCGACGTGCAGCGCAGCAACCTCACCGACGCGGAGCCGACGCTTGCGCTCGCCGTCGAACGCCAACAACAGCGGGCCCGGTATCTCGATCACCTCACCGCAGGTCACCCGCCGCACCTCGGCAATACCGATCCAGCTGTGGTGGCCCGGAGCGGTCGGGGCATGGACCCAGTACTGGGCATCGGCGTCCTCGGTGGCGAAGCGCAGATACAAGCCATCCGGATCGTCGGCGGCCACCGGCTCGAGCAGACCCCCGATCGACGAGAATCCGATCGAGCTCGGGTCGGCCCGGGTGAGCAGTGCGGCCCGCATGGTTTCGGGAACGAAGAGCTCGAGGGAGCCGACGTAGGGGTCGTCGACGGCCACCGCATCGATCAGGGCAACATCGCGTTCGATGGCCCCACCGGTCCGATGTTCGATGCGGACGACCTTGGCCCGGGTCGCGACCGAATC
>JABDJW010000206.1 GCA_013002375.1 Acidimicrobiales bacterium
GACCACCGCAGCGGTGGTCAACGGCAAGAAGAATCCGGTGGAGGTGGGAATGGTCCCCGAGCGGTTGGGTCGCACCGGTACGATGGCCGGACCTGACCCCGCAGGCTGCCGCCCCTCGACCGCCCGGAAGACCTCGTGATCCGCGACCAACTCATCTCCGCTCTGCGCACGGGCCTTGAAGTGCTCGGCGTCTCGCCGGTGCCCGACACGATCGAGATCGAGCGGCCGGCCCGGCGCGAACACGGTGATTGGTCCTCGAACGTGGCCCTCTCGACGGCCAAGAGGGCCGGTCGGAATCCGCGGGAACTCGCCGCCGAGCTGGTCACCAAACTCGAGGAGGCTCGGCTGCCCCACGTCGAGAAAATCGAGATCGCCGGCCCCGGCTTCGTCAACTTCCATCTGGCCGACACCCACTTGTACGAACTCGTCCGTGAGGTCGTGGCCCAGAGAAGGGACTTCGCCTCGAGCGACGTCGGTTCCGGCACCCACATCAACGTGGAGTTCGTCAGTGCCAACCCCACCGGTCCGCTTCATGCCGGCCATGCCCGGGGCGCGGTGGTGGGCGACAACATCGCCAACCTGCTCGAGAAGACCGGCCATGAGGTCACCCGTGAGTTCTACGTGAACGACCGCGGCGTGCAGATGCAGTACTTCGCCGATTCACTCCGGGCCCGAAAGGCGGGCCAGGAACCGCCCGAGGACGGCTACCACGGCCAATACATCATCGACTGGGCGACCCACCTGCCCGACGACGTCGACGCCCTCGAATGGGGCTACGCCCACGCCAAAGCCGACCAGTCCGAGGTGCTGGGCCGCCTGGGCGTGGAGTTCGAGCGGTGGAGCAGTGAACGCCGCATCGTCGATTCGGGCAAGGTCACCGACGCCCTCGATCGGCTCGACGCGAGTGGTCACACCTTCACCGAAGAGGGCGCCAAGTGGCTACGCACCACCGAGTTCGGCGACGACAAAGACCGCGTGCTGGTCAAGAGCGACGGCAGCTACACCTACCTCACGCCCGACATCGGCTACCACGACGACAAGTTCGACCGGGCCGACCAGCTGATCAACATCTGGGGCGCCGATCACCACGGCTACATCAACCGGATGAAGGCCGCGATGTCGTTCTTGGGGCACGACCCGGACGACCTCGAGATCATCGTCACCCAGCTGGTGAAGCTGGTGCGCAACGGCGAGGAAGTACAGCTGTCGAAGCGCACCGGCGACATCATCGAATTGCGCGACATCATCGACGAGATCGGCCCCGACGCCACCCGGTTCACGTACTCGCTGCAGTCGGTCGACAGCCGCCAGACCTTCGATCTGGCGCTCGCCGCGAGCCAGGGCATGGACAATCCGGTGTACTACGTGCAGATGGCCCATGCCCGCCTGTGTGGCGTGCAGCGCAACGCGGCTGAGGCGGGCATCGAGCTGCAACCGGTCGCCTCGGTCGACCTGACCCAGTTGACCCACGAGCGCGAACTCGAGCTGCTGCGGCAACTGTCCGAGCTGCCCGACATCGTCCAGATCGCGGCGGCCGACCGGGCCCCGCATCGCATCACCACGTGGCTTCGCGATTTTGCCGGCTCGGTCCACGGCTTCTACCACGACTGCTATGTCGTCGGCGACGGCATCAGCCCCGAGCTGACCCAGGCTCGGCTGGCCTTGTGCGACGCGGCCAAGGTCGGCTTGCAGGTCGGGCTCGACCTCATCGGCGTGACCGCACCGGAGTCCATGTGAGCAAGATTTCGGTGGCCGGAGTCATAACGTGACAGGGCCCGCGACCGCACCTCTGCCGCTCAGCCTGCTGCCCGACACCGCCACCATTGGCGACCAAGGCCAGCTGCTCGTCGGCGGATGCGACACCCTCGAACTGGCGGCCGAATTCGGCACACCGCTCTTCGTCTACGACGAAGCTCATCTGCGGGCCCGTTGCACCGAGGCGGTCGAGGCCTTCGGCGACGGTGTGGCCTATGCCACCAAGGCGTTCCTGTGCCGGGCCATGGCGCAGCTGGCTCATGAATGTGGCATGCAGCTCGATGTGGCGACCGCCGGCGAGTTGCACGTCGCGCTGGCCGCCGGGGTACCGGCCGACCGGCTGGTGATGCACGGCAACAACAAGTCGATGGCCGAACTCGAGATGGCCCTCACCGCCGGTGTCGGTCGAATCGTGGTCGACAGCTTCGACGAGCTCGATCGGCTCGACATGTTGGCCGCGCGCGGCATCGCTCGACAAGGAGACGGTGGACAGGGTCCGGCCCGGATCTTGCTCCGCATGACCCCGGGCATCGAGGCCCACACCCACGAGTTCGTCGCGACCGGCCAGGACGATTCCAAGTTCGGTTTCACCGTCTCGAGTGGACTGGCCGGCAAGGCGGTCGAGCGAGCGATGGCCAGCCCGGCCGTCGAGTTGCTGGGCCTGCACGCCCACATCGGGTCGCAGGTGTTCTCGATCGACTCACTCCGTCAATCGGCGACGATCATCGCCGCGATGGCAGCTCCCTACGATCTGCCCGAGCTTTCGGTCGGCGGCGGGTTGGGAGTCGCGTATGTGGATGGTGAGGAGGGGCTCACGATCACCCAGTGGGCCCGGGTGGTGAAGGACGCCGTCGCGGCGACCGGATGCACGGCAAAGGTGCTGGCCGAACCAGGCCGTGCCATTGCGGCGGGCGCAGCCATCACCCTGTATACCGTGGGCACCATCAAGCACCTACCCGATATCCGCACCTATGTCGCGGTCGACGGCGGCATGTCCGACAACCCCCGCCCGGTGCTCTACGGCAGCGGGTACGAGACCTTCCTGCCCAGGGCCGTCGAGGCCCGTCGGGCGCGTACCATCACCGTCGTCGGCAAGCACTGCGAATCGGGTGACACCCTGGTGCGCGACGGCACGGTGCCCGACGACATCGCGGTGGGCGACATCCTCGCGACACCGGTCACCGGGGCCTACGGCTATTCGATGGGTTCGAACTACCAGCATGTCTTGCGGCCGGCGGTGGTGTTCGTGGCCGACGGCGAGGCTCGCCAGGTCGTTCGGCGTCAGACCCTCGACGATCTGCTCCGCTACGACGTCGCGCCGTGAGGGTCCGAGCATGAACGTCAGCCGCCGTCCCGTGCTCGAGCGATGGGTCCTCGGTGGCGTGGTGTTGGTGGCTCCGATCGGCTCCGACCAGATCCTCCGGCTCGAAGGAACCGCAGCCGATCTGTGGTCCCGAATCGGCTCGGCCGGCGCTGAAATCGACGACGTCGTGGCTGCGCTCGCTGCCGACTATTCGGCCGACACCG
>JABDJW010000230.1 GCA_013002375.1 Acidimicrobiales bacterium
GTATCGCCCAGATCGGCAAGTCGTTCCGCAATGAGATCACGCCGGGCAACTTCGTGTTCCGCACCCGCGAGTTCGAGCAGATGGAGATGGAGTTCTTCGTGCCGCCGGCCGAGAGCCAGCAGTGGTACGAGTACTGGTGCGAGCAGCGGTTCAACTGGTACGTCGACCTCGGTATCCCGGCCGAACTGCTGCGCATGCGCCCCCACGACGCCGACGAACTGTCGCATTACTCCACTGGCACCAGCGATGTCGAGTTCCTGTTCCCCTGGGGCTGGGGGGAACTCGAAGGTGTCGCGAACCGGGGAGATTACGACCTCACCCAGCACGCCGAGCACTCCGGCGAACGGATCGAGTACTTCGATCAGGCCAACAACGAGAAGTACCTCCCCCACGTGATCGAACCGGCCGCGGGTGCCACCCGGTCGATGATGGCGTTCCTGATGGCGGCGTACCACGAGGAGATCGTCAACGACGACACCCGCACGGTGCTACGGCTCGACCGCCGGCTCGCGCCCTACAAGGTCGCGGTGCTGCCGCTGTCGAAGAAGGACACGCTGACGCCGACCGCGCACGAGATCTTCGACGCGCTCAAGGGCCGGTTCATGACCGACTACGACGAAACGCAGGCCATCGGCCGCCGGTACCGCCGCCAGGACGAGATCGGCACTCCGTACTGCGTGACGGTCGATTTCGACACGCTGGAGGACCGTGCGGTGACGGTCCGCGAGCGCGACTCGATGGAACAGGACCGAATCGGAATTGATCAGCTGGTTAATTACCTGTCCGAACGCCTAGATTGAGCCCCGATGGGGGACCTGGGATGATCGAGCTCGCGTGATCAGTACAGCCGAACAGCTCATCGCTTCGGTCGCCGACGCTCGCGATGCCGACGATGACGCCCGGGCCCGGGTGGTGGCGGCGGTTTCACCCGACCTCATCGAATCGCTCCTGCACGCCCAGCTGGTCGGCGAGCACGCCGACGACGTCGTCGAGTTCGCGTCGGGCTCCGGAGTTTCGCCCGGCGTCGCCACCGGCCAGGTGTACTTCACCGCCGAGGCGGCCCTCGACGGGTACGACCGCGGCGAGGAGGTCGTGCTGCTCTGCGCGGAGACCACGCCGGCCGACGAGGTCGGCATGCGGGTCGCCGCAGCCATCGTCACCTCCCGCGGAGGAGTCGCCAGCCATGCCGCCGTCGTGGCCCGGGGACTCGGGCTGCCCGCAGTGTGTGGCGTCGACGGTCTGGTGGTGACCGAGACCACCGCAACCTGTGGCGAGTACCACCTCGAACCCGGCGACCACATCACCGTCGACGGCGCAGCCGGCACGGTCACGGTGGGTGCCTCCGAACTCCACCACGACGGTCCGCCCCCCGAACTGTTCGAGCTGCTCAGGTGGGCCGACCGGCTGGCCACCGTCGCGGTTCGAGCCAACGCCGACACCGCGGCCGACGTCGCGCTGGCCCTCGAGTACGGCGCGGTGGGTGTGGGGCTCTGCCGCACCGAGCACATGTTCCTGGGCGAGCGGCTGCCGATCATCCAGCGGGCGCTGCTGGCCACCGACCCGGCTGAAGAGGCCGAGGCGCTGCATGCACTCACCGAGCAACAGCGGGCCGACTTCGCCGAAGTCCTGGGCGCGCTGAATCAACAGCCGATCACCATCCGGCTGCTCGACGCGCCGCTGCACGAGTTCCTGGCCGATCGCGACGAACACCCCGAGCACAACCCCATGCTCGGCCTGCGCGGCGTTCGGCTCTCGCTGCTGCGGCCCGAGATCCTGCGGGCGCAGCTCACCGCGCTGGTCGAGGCCATGGGAGATGCGGCGGCCGAAGGGCACAACCCCGAAGTCGAAGTGCTCGTGCCGCTCGTGATCGGCGAAGCCGAATTCGCTCGGGCCCGTCAGGAAGTGCTGGCCGCGACGACCAACCAGCTGATCGCAGCGGGGCTGCAGCGCGACATCAGTGGCGCCCTCCCGGTCGGTGCGATGATCGAGACGCCACGGGCGGCGTTGGTGGCCGGCCGGCTGGCCGCGGAGGGCGAGTTCCTCTCGTTCGGTACCAACGACTTGACCCAGATGACCTTCGGGTTCAGCCGCGACGACGTCGAGCGCCAGATCGTGCCCAGCTATCGGCGGCAGGGGCTGCTCGACAACAATCCCTTCGCGTCGATCGATCAGGATGGGGTCGGCTGGCTCATCAAGCACGCCGTCACCGCGGCCCGGCGGAGGAACCCGGCGATCAAGATCGGCGTCTGCGGTGAGCAGGGCGGCGACCCGGCGTCGGTCGAGTTCCTCGTCGATGTCGGCGTGGACTACGTCTCGTGCTCGCCGTATCGGGTTCCGCTGGCCCGCCTCATCGCCGGCCAGAAGGCCTACGCCGACCGTCAGACCGACTGACGAGGAGCCAGTCTGCGGGGGCACTGCTAGTTTCGTCTCCGTGGGCATCATGGACGACGACATCGTGAAGGTGCGCGAAGCCACCGACATCGTTCGCATCATCAGCGAGCACGTCGCCCTCAAGCGCGTCGGTCGGCGCTGGTCCGGGCTCTGCCCCTTCCACAACGAGCGCTCACCGTCGTTCTCGGTCAACCCCGAACTGGGTCTGTACCACTGCTTCGGCTGCAAGGAGTCCGGCGATGCCATCAGTTTCGTGCGCCAGACCCAGGGCCTCGACTTCGTCAGCGCGGTCGAGTTCCTGGCCGGCAAGGCCGGCATCACGCTGCGCTACGACTCGAAGCAACAAGGTGAACAATCGAGCAAGAAGAAGCGGGCCTTCGCGTTGGTCGAGAAGGCGCTCGACTTCTACCACGACCGGCTGCTTTCGGCTCCCGATGCCGGCCCGGCCCGCGGCTATCTCAAGTCCCGGGGCTACGACGGCGATCTGGTCCGGTTGTTCAAGCTCGGCTGGGCGCCCGACGACTGGGACACCCTGGCCAAACACCTCGGCGCCTCCGACCGCGATCTGAAGGACGCCGGCCTCGGGTTCGTGAACCGTCGTGGTCGCCAGCAGGATTTTCATCGCAACCGTATTCTCTTTCCGATCTTCGACATCCAGGGGCGACCCATTGCCTTCGGTGGCCGCAAGATGCCCGACGACGAGGGCCCCAAATATCGCAACACGTCCGACGAATGCGTGCTCTACGACAAGAGCCGCACGCTCTACGGCCTGCACTGGGCCAAAGAGGACATGGTCCGGGCCCGCGACAACGGCGAGGCCATCATCTGCGAGGGCTACACCGACGTGCACGGGTTCCATCAGGTCGGCATGCCCCGGGCGGTGGCCACGTGTGGCACCGCGCTGACCGAGGAGCACGTCAAGCAGCTCACCAAGTTCGCCCATCGGTTGGTCTTGGCGTTCGACGCCGACGAAGCCGGCCAGTCGGCGGCCGAACGCATTCATCAGTGGGAGCAATCGCACGGCATCGACGTCGTGGTGGCCAACCTGCCCGAAGGGCAGGATCCCGGCGACTTGGCCCGATCCGACCCCGACCGCCTGCGCGAAGCGGTCGAACAGGCCCTGCCCTTCATGCAGTTCCGACTCAACCGGGTGTTCGGCGCGGGTGACTTCTCGACACCGGAATCGCAGGCCCGAGTTGCTCAGGACGCCTTGCTGGTGATCCGGGCCAACACCAACGACCTGGTGCGGGACAAGTACATCATGCAGGTCGCCGATCGCTGCGGGGTCGATCCCGGCCGGCTTCGCACCATGATCGACGATCCCAACCTGAAGCCGTCGGGCGACGATCGCCGGCGGCGCGAACCGGCCCAGGCCGCCGAGAAACCTCGTCGGCGCCGCCGGGGGCCGGTGCGCTCGGAGGATCGCGACACCAACGCCATCCGGCTACTCATCGCCGAGCACGACCGCATGGCGCCGCTGTTGGCCCCGGT
>JABDJW010000292.1 GCA_013002375.1 Acidimicrobiales bacterium
CTGGTGTTCCAGGCCGCTGAGCAATTCGAATTGTGGACGGGTCTCGAGGCGCCGGTCGACGCCATGGTGACGGCGGCCCAGGAGGCGCTGGCCGAGCGGGGCTGACTCCTCGCCGATCCCCGCCCTCGTCGGCGCATCGCCGTGCTCAAGTGATCCTCGAATTCGCCGATTGATGGGGATGACCGAATCTCTGCTGCATGTCGACCTTGGCCACGTGGCGAGCCGCGAAGCCCTGATGCTGTTGGGCTCGACTTCGGTGACCGGAGTCATCGAGGCCTCCAACGATGGCCGTACGGCCCGGATCGAGTTGGTGCGAGGCCGCGTGGTCGACGCCCACTGGACCGCGGATGCCTCGGTCGATGCCACCTCCGTCATTGCCGCGGTCATGAACTGGTCGGAAGGTTCGCTCACCGTCACCGACGATGTGCCGGCCAGCGCCGGTCGTGGCCTACCGCTCGAGCAGGCGCTGGCCGACGCCGACCGCCGCCTCAAGCGCGGCATCGTGGGCGCCGTCGGGGCTGATCTCGATACCCCGCTGGTGATGGCGACTGAACTCGAGGAGCGTCGGGTGTTGCTCTCCGCCGAGGCGTGGTCCGTGCTGGCCGCTCTGGGTGCCGGCTCGACCGGCCGAGAGGTCGCCGCCCGGCTGGGCCACAGTGAGCTGGCCATGAGCGATTTGCTCGCCGAACTGGCCGAACAGCGCATGGTGTCCGAGGGCTCGGCGGCATCGATCGACTCCGCGAGCACGAGCACTTCTGCCCTACTCGAGATCGAGCTACCCGAGCTCGGCCCGGAGGTCGACGCGCCCGCCGACGATCTCTCCGCCGACTTTGGTGCGGCGGACTTCGGCGGCAGTGACTTCGGCGGCAGTGACTTCGGAGGTACGGATTTCGGGGGCGAGCTCATCGCGATGCCGACCTTCGACGAGCCCACCGATGACACGACTGACGACCAGACCGACAGCGCGACGGATGATGCGGTCGTCGAAGCCACCCTGGCCGATGCCTTCTCGCTGGATCAGCAAACGCAGTTCACCGAGGTCGAGGAGGAACCTGACTTCGCCGGCACCGAAGACGAGCCGGTTGCCGTCGACCTCGAAACAGCGCCGGAGGAAACCGCGAGCGACGACAGCGTGCTCGGGGAAGGCCCTCTCGGCCAGGAACGAGTCGACGAGGAACCAGCGGACGAGGAACCGGTCGACGAGAGCGATGAAGCCGTCGCGGCCTCCGTGGACGAGGAAGCGGCGCTCGACGAGGACATGGCGGTCGACGAGGAAGTAGCGGCCGAAGAAGCCCTTGCATCGCCGATGATCGCCCCGCCGAGCGAGGAACCGGTCGACGGTCGAAGCGCCCTGTTCCAGTTTCTGGGTTCGGTCGAGCAGTAATCTCGGGTTTCTTCCCCTCGAGGTCGCCTCATGTCTTCTGCTCTGCTCATCCCGCTGCTCTTCCTGGGTGGGCTCCTCGCGGGTTCGTTCGGTGGCATGGCAGTCAACCGGTTGCCCGATCCCACGCTGAAGATCTTCTCGCCTCGGCCCCGCTGCATCCATTGCCAGCAGTCGATCGCCACCCGCGACATGATCCCGATCCTGTCCTGGGTGTTGCTGCGGGCGAAGTGCCGCAAATGCGGTGATCGGATCACGTGGGCGTACCCGCTGCTCGAACTGATCGTCGCCGTCCTCTTCGCGGTCGCCGGGCTGCGATTCGGGGCCAGCTGGACGTTGGTGCCGGTGCTGGTGCTGTTCTGGATGCTGACGGTGGCCTCGACCACCGACCTGTACATCTATCGGATTCCGAACCGGTTGACCTTCCCGACCCTCGGCGTGGTGCTGGCGATGGTGGTCGCCCTGCACTTCATCGATCCCGATGCGGGCAATCTCCGATCCGCGATCATCGGCATGCTCACCTACTTCGGTCTGTTGGCTGTGCTGTGGTTCATCTACCCCAAGGGCATGGGCCTCGGCGACGTGAAGTTGGCGTTGGTGATGGGGCTGGTCGTGGGCTGGATTGCCGACACCGCAGCCGAGGGCTTGGTCCTGATCACCTGGGCGCTGCTGCTGGGCAGCATCCTCGGCGCGGTGATGGGTTTGGTGACCGCGGCGCTGCGCAAGCGCGGGATCGACCCGCTGCCCGACGAGATCGGGCAGAAGATCGCCGAGGAACGGGCGGTGGAGAAGGCGGCCAAGAAGGCGGAGAAGGCCGGTCTCGATGTCGACACCGCAGTGGCCGAAGCCGAGGCCAAGCCGGTGGTGAACAAGTTCTTCCCCTTCGGGCCCGGTCTCGCAGCCGGCTGCATCGCGGTGGTGCTGTTCGCCGAGCAGATTCTCCCGGCCGCGAACTAACCGACAAAGCCACGCGGCGCGGGACGGTATCGTGGTCGGGATGCGAACCGTCCCTGTCGAACTGGCCGAGCGCAGCTACGACGTGCTGGTCGGTGCCGGGGCCCGCCACGAGCTGGCTGCCGTGCTCCCCGAGGGGGCGAGGCGAGCGGTGGTGGTCACCCAGGCGAACATCCCGGTCGAGGTCGATCCCGGGGTCGAGCACACCGTGCTCACGATCGGCGATGGCGAACCGGCCAAGACCCTCGACACGATCGGTGACCTGTGCTCGGCGTTCAGCCGCTGGGGTTTGACCCGCAACGACGTGATCGTCGCGCTGGGCGGCGGTGTGGTGACCGACGTGGCCGGGTTCGCCGCAGCCAGTTACCACCGTGGCACCCGCTTCGTGTCGGTTCCCACCACGCTGTTGGGGCAGATCGACGCGGCCATCGGTGGCAAGACCGGCGTGAACCTGCCCGAAGGCAAGAACCTGGTCGGGGCGTTCTGGCAACCCAGTGCCGTGTTGTGTGACACCGAGACGTTGCAGACCTTGCCGCCCCGCGAGCTTCGGGCCGGCATGGGTGAACTGGCCAAGTACCATTTTCTCGGCGGTGGCCGCCTCGACGAACTCCCCATCGACGAGCGGGTCGCTCGCTGTGTCGAAATCAAGGCCGACGTCGTGGTGAGCGACGAGCGCGAGGGCGGCCGGCGCGCCATTCTGAACTACGGCCACACCTTGGCCCACGCCCTGGAGACGGCGGGCCGTTACGACCTTCGTCATGGCGAGGCGGTGGCCGTCGGTCTGGTGTATGCCGCCGAGGTCTCGGCCCGATTGGGGCGGATCGATGCCGAGCGAGTCGCCGAACACCGCCGGGTGGTGCAGGCCTACGATCTGCCCACCACGGTGCCGGCCGGCACCGACCTCGATGAAGTGGTGAGGCTGTTCGGTCGCGACAAGAAAGCGATCGATGGGGTGACCTTCGTGCTCGACGGGGCCGACACCGCCGACGGGGTGGAGGTCGTCACCGGGGTGCCCGAGGATGTGTTGCGCGAGGCCCTGGACTCCGTGCTGTGATGATGCAGGACTCCGTGCTGTGACGAACCGGGTGGCCCGGCTCCGGTCCGGTTTTGGCGACGCCGGCATCGATGCGCTGTTGGTGACCGACCCCAACAACATCCGATATCTCAGTGGGTTCACCGGTTCGTCCGGCTGGCTGTTCGTGGGCGCCGATGACGCGGCAACGGTGTTGTTGACCGACGGCCGGTACTCCAACCAGGCGCCGGCCGAGATCGCCGGGCATCAGGCCACCATCGATGTCGATCCGGCCTTTCGTCAGCGTGACGAGCGGTTGGCGCAGCTCGCGGCGGCTCATCCCCGTATCGGGTTGGAAGCTGCCTCGATCACCTGGGCCGACCAGCAGCGTGTGGCTGCCGCCCTTGGGTCGTCCGGTGCCGAGGCCGAAGCTGAGGTCGTCGCGACGAGCGGCCTGGTCGAGGCCCTGCGGGAGGTCAAGGACGCAAACGAGCTGGCCGCAATCGAGCGGGCGGTGGCCTGCGCCGATCACGCTCTGGCCGAAACCATGGGCTTGCTGGCCCCAGGCCGCACCGAGCGCGAGGTCGCCCACGCTCTCGATGCGGCGATGCGGGCGCACGGTGCCACCGGGCCCGGGTACGAGACGATCGTGGCGGCGGGGCCGAACGCCGCGCTCCCGCATGCTCGGCCGACCGATCGGGCCCTGGCCGAGGGGGATCTGGTGGTGATCGACGTCGGCGCGTTGGTCGATGGTTACCGCTCGGACATGACCCGGACCTTCGTGATCGGTTCGGCCACGCCCACCCAGGAGCGAATGCTCGATGTCGTCACCGAAGCGCAGGCGGCCGGCGTGGCCCGGGTAGCACCGGGTGTGCCCACCGCGGAGGTCGATGCCGCCTGTCGGTCGGTCATCGCCGACGCGGGCTGGGGCGATGCGTTCAGCCATGGCACGGGGCACGGTGTCGGTTTGGCGATCCACGAGGCACCCGCGGTCGGGGAGCGCGCCGCTGCTACGCTCCAGCCCGGCCACGTCATCACCGTCGAACCCGGGGTCTATCTCCCTGAGCATGGCGGCGTGCGGGTCGAAGACCTGGTGTTGGTCACCGACGATGGTCACCGGGTGTTGACCAACTCGCCCAAACAGCCTTACGCACCGTACGGCCACTACTCCTAAGACCGGACTCGTCAGAAAGGCCCGATGCATGCCCATGATCACCACCAACGACCTGAAGAACGGCATGACGCTGCAAATCGACAAGGACCTGTTCCAGATTCTGGATTTCCAGCATGTGAAGCCGGGCAAGGGTCCCGCCTTCGTCCGTACGTCGCTGCGCAACAGCCGCTCGGGCTCGGTGATCGATCGAACCTTCCGGGCCGGCGAAAAGGTCGAGCGGGTCAATATCGACAAGCGAGAGATGCAGTTTCTGTACCGCGACGGGCAGGACTACGTCTTCATGGACAACGAGACCTACGACCAGATCAACGTCACGCCCGAGCAGCTCGGCGATGCCAAGAACTACGTGAAGGAAACCGACAACGCGGTGCTGCTGATGTTCGGGACGGAGATCATCGGTGTCGATCTCCCCGCCGCGGTCGAACTCACGATCGCGGAGACCGAACCGGGAGTCCAGGGCGACCGTTCCTCGGGCGGCACCAAACCGGCCACTCTCGAGACCGGCAAGGTCGTCCAGGTGCCGCTGTTCGTCGGCCCGGGTGAAGTGATCAAGGTCGATACCCGCACCGGCGACTACATCAGCCGGGCCTGATGGCCCCCGAACCGCTGGTCGGCTCGCGCCGGGAAGGTCGCGAGCAAGCGCTGGGTCTTCTGTACCAAGCCGAGCTGTCCGGCCAAGCGGCGGCCGAGGTCGTCGCTGAGCAGCCCTTGCCGGTCGAGCCGTTCGTCAGCGAATTGGTGTGCGGGGTGGGCGAACATCAAGCCGAGCTCGATGCGCTGCTCGACCGCTATGCCCGGGGGTGGACGGTGGCCCGCATGCCGGTGGTCGATCGCCTCCTGCTGCGTTTGGGGTGCTATGAGCTGCTTTACCGGCCCGACACGCCGGCTGCGGCGATCATCAGCGAGGCGGTCGAACTGGCCGCCCAGTACAGCACCGAGAAGTCGGGTCCGTTCGTCAATGGTCTGTTGGCTCGCATCTCTGAAGAACGCGGCTCGGAGGAGCGGGGCTAGCTCTCTGCGGCGACGGCCAATGCTTCGAGCGTCTCGGTCATGGTGCGCTCATTGTGTGACACCCGGTCGGTGACACCACTCATCTTGGCGCCGGCCCATTTGAACAGATGGCCCCGGTTGTCGATGACGCTTTCGGTCACGAGGGTGCTGGCGTTGCCGCCTGGAGCGGCTGCGTCGCCGACGGGTTCGAAGTCGTACCGCCAGTTGGCGTAGCGCACGCCCATGGCCATGGCATCGAAGGCGAAGACTTTGCCCGGCACGGATTCGGTCACCTCGCACACGATCGACCACGTCTTCGGGCCGTTGCGGTTCTTTCCCTTGAACCGAGCCCCGACCGAGGGGCCCTTGGCTCGTTTCACCCAGGCGCCGCCGGTGGTTTCGGGCGACCATTCGCCCATACGGGTGATGTCGCTGACCATCGCCCAGAGCTTGTCGGCCGGCGCGGCGATCGTGCGGGAAACGATGACGGGCTCAAGTCCCTTGGATTCTGGCATGAGGTCATCATGCCAGCTCGCCGAAATCAGCGCCCCGTCGGCCGCCGGCCGCTGCGGTCGTCTACCCGCTTCACCCGCCCCTTCAAGACC
>JABDJW010000309.1 GCA_013002375.1 Acidimicrobiales bacterium
CGGATGCGTTCTTTGGGGCCGCACAGGCTGATCTCGTCGGCAAAATCGGTCGGCACCGCGGCGATTGCCTCATCCCGCTTTCCGTCGAGGAACAGATCCTGAATTCGCAGCGCTTCTTCCTCGAACCCCATCCGCTGCATCAGCTTGGTGTGGTAGTTCTGCCCCTTGGCGCCCATCCCACCGATGTAGAAGCCGAGCATCGCCTTCACCGGGGCCAGCGCGGCCTCGACGTCGTCGTTCACGTTGATGCTCATGTTGATGGAGATCTTGAAGTCGTCCTTGGCGCCGGCGATCTGATCGGCGTACACCTCTGGTCGATAGGGCGAGTAGTAGAGCGGCAACCAGCCGTCGGCGATCTCCGCGGTCTGGGTGACGTTCTTGGGCCCCTCGGCACCGATGTAGATCGGGATCTCGGACCGGATTGGATGGGTCATGATCTTCAACGGCTTGCCCAGCCCCTCGGTGCCTTCACCATGAAACGGGTGCTGGTAGAACTTCCCGTCGAAGCTCAGGTGCTCTTCGCGGCGGAAGATCCGGCGCAGTATCTCGACGTATTCGCGGGTACGAGCCAGCGGCTTGCGTGACGGTTGGCCATACCACCCCTCGACGACCTGCGGCCCCGAGACGCCGAGGCCCAGCACGAGCCGTCCGTTCGACAGATGATCGACGGTCATCGCGTGCATGGCACACGTGGTCGGTGGGCGGGCCGCCAGTTGCGCAATACCGGTACCCAACTTGATGCGCTCGGTCTTGGCCGCCAAGTAGGCCAGCGGTGAGAACACATCGCTCCCCCACGACTCGGCGGTCCAGACCGTGTCGTAGCCGAGCTTCTCGGCTTCCACGGTGAGTTCGACCCACCCCTCCGGCGGTGATGCCGGCCAGTAACCCCATACCAATCCAAGATCCATGGCCGCACGGTATGCCGTCGGCTACCCGTCGGCGAAATTCCGGTGGGCTAACGTGACCGCCATGCTCACTTTCGGCGCAGTCGGCGACACCGGCTACGACATCATGTTGTTCCTCCACATCCTGACCATGTTCGCGGCCTTCGCCCCGGCGTTCATCATCCCGTTCATCGACAACGGCACCCGCAGCCCGGCTGATGCGTCGGTCCGCCAACGGTTCTTCCAGATCTACGCCCCCAACGCCCGCCGCATTCACGGCGGCACGCTCATTCTCGGCGGTCTGCTCGGGTTCGGTGTGGCCGGGATGAGCGACGAGGTCTTCAAGTTGTCCGAACCCTGGCTGGCCATCTCGGTTGTGTTGTGGGTCGCGATGAACGGCGTGCTCCACGCGGTGATCGCCCCGACCGAGCGGGCCATCGCCGAAGGCGACGAAACCAACGCGTCGCGCCTCGAGCAGGGCGGTGCCATCATGACGGTGCTGTTCCTGGCCACCCTGTACTTGATGGTGTTCCAGCCGGGCCAGTAGGGGCCACTCACCCATGCGAGACGACGGCATCCTGGCGGGCGACTTCGACATCAGCTCCCGCCCGAAACGGCAGGGCCCCAGCTACACACCGGTTGCGGCCCGTCTCGGGCTCGTGATCGAACACAACGCCAGCGGCACCACCGGCGCCATCGTGAAGTTCAATCCACCCCAGGTGGTCCTTCGCGACCGTGACGGCCGCGATCACACCTTCCGAGTTCTCGACGGCGCCTTCAGCATCGATGGCCAGTCGGTCATTCTCAAGCGGCCGCCCACCGAAGTGGGCCCGTCGACCGCCCCGGGCTTCACCGCATCGGGTTCGATCGACCTCGGCGACACGCCGGCCCGGGTGGCCCGGGGCAGCCGTATCTACGTCGAGGGCATCCACGATGCCGAACTCGTGGAGAAAGTCTGGGGCGACGACCTCCGCGTCGAGGGCATCGTGGTGCAACAGATCGAGGGAGCCGACGACCTCGAGTACGTCGTGCGCAGCTTCGGCCCGCACGGCCACCGCAAGCTGGGCATCTTGCTCGACCACCTGGTCGACGGCTCGAAAGAGAGCCGGTTGGCCTCGACCGTCGATCACCCGGCGGTGCTGATCACCGGCCACCCGTTCGTCGACATCTGGGCCGCGGTGAAACCCAAGGTCGTCGGCCTCGACGCGTGGCCCGACATCCCCAAGGGTCAGCCGTGGAAGGAAGGCGTCATGGCCGCGGTCGGCTTCACCGGCAACGCGGGAGAGTTCTGGAAGCAACTGCTGGGCCGGGTCGAAACGTGGACCGACCTCGAACCCGCCCTGGTCGGCGCGGTCGAGCAGCTGATCGACTTCGTCGCTCCCCCCGAAGGCTGAACCACTGAGCGCCAACCAGTTCGGCGCGCTGGCGCGAGGTTCCCCGCTCCCAGCCGCTCGGGCTAGGTTCCCCGCTCCCAGCCGCTCGGGCTAGGTTCCCCGCTCCCAGCCGCTCGGGCTAGGTTCGGCCCATGCCCGACCTGCTCGCCCTCTCCGCCCAACTCCTCGACAACGCCGACAGCACCCAGGCGCCGAACCGGGTCACCCAGGAGCTCAGCGAGCTGGGCGACGACATCGCGCTGATCGAATCGTTCTCGCACGTCGTGATCTTTCGCACCGACGAAGGGCTGGTGCTGTTCGACACCAGCCTCGACGCCACCGCGCCGGCCTGCGTCGAGGCGATGCGGGCCTGGACCGACCAACCGGTGCACTCGATCGTGTACACGCACGGCCACAAGGACCACGTCGGCGGCAGCGGCGCATTCGTCGCCGATACCGTGGCCCGCGGCGCCCGAGCACCAGCGATCGTCAGTCACGAAAACGTTGCGCCCCGGTTCGACCGGTACCGGCTGACCGACGGCTACAACGCCACCATCAACATGCGCCAGTTCGGCGGCAGCCCCATCGCGGGCGGTCTCGGCACCGCGCCATCGGGCTTCCTGCCCGCTGATGTCGCAGACCCGACGCTCACCTATCTCGACACCATGACCATGGCGGTCGGCGATCTCACCCTCGACCTGCGCCACGCCAAGGGCGAGACCGACGATCACACCTGGGCCTGGATTCCCGAGCACAAGGCGATCTGTGTCGGCGATTTCGTCATCTGGATGTTCCCCAACGCGGGAAACCCGCAGAAGGTCCAGCGCTACCCGCTCGAATGGGCCGCCGCGTTGCGCTCGATGGTCGCCCAGCAACCCGAGTTGCTGCTGCCGGCCCACGGCCTACCGGTCGCCGGCGCCGAGCGCATCGCCACCATGCTGAACACGATGGCCGACGTGCTCGAAACTCTCACCCGCGACGTGCTCGAACAGATGAACGCCGGGGCGGCCCTCAACGACATCGTCCACGAGGTGAAGGTCGACCCCGAGCTCCTGGCCCTGCCCTACCTTCGTCCGCTCTACGACGAGCCGGAGTTCGTAATCAACAACGTCTGGCGACTGTACGGCGGCTGGTATGACGGCAACCCGGCCCGCCTCAAACCGGCGCCCGACGCGGCGCTGGCCGCCGAGGTCGCCGCCCTCGCCGGCGGCGTTGCCAACCTCACCGCTCGGGCCGTCGAGCTCGCGGCCAGCGACACCGAACCCGATCTGCGACTGGCCTGCCACCTCATCGAACTCGCGGCCGATGCCGCGCCCGACGACACGACCGTGCGCGGCGCTCGAGCCGACATCTACACCCAGCGGCGCCGGCACGAGACCTCGCTGATGGCCAAGGGGATATACCGCTGGGCCTCCGATCAGTCCGCCGAGCATGCTGGTGAAGCGTGACAGGGTGCTCGGCCGAGGCTTCCAACGGGGAGCGACAGGGCGCCTAGAGCACCTGCACCGGCGACGCCGAGTCGGTCTTGGTCCCGTCGCCCAATTGCCCCTGCGGGTTATCGCCCCAACACCACACCGATCGGTCGGCTCGGACGACGCATCCATGCTTGAGCGCCACCCCGACGTTCAACGCGTCGCCGATGATGCCCACACCACCCGGGCCGGTCACCGAGACCGGAAACGACGAGTCGGTCTTGGTGTTGTCGCCCAGCTGCCCCTGGTCGTTCTCGCCCCAGCACCAGATGCGATCAGCGGTGTCCTGCGCACAAGTGTGCGCAGCGCCGCCATCGATCCGAAGGACGAGCGAGAGCGATCCGATCCCGCCGGTTCCGACCACCTGAACCGGCCAGGCGGAATCGGTCGTCGTGTTGTCACCGAGCTGACCCTTGCTGTTGTCTCCCCAACACCAGGCGGTTGCGTCGGTCCGCACCACGCACGAGTGCAGCGCTCCGAAACCCGCGATCTTGGCGCCGCTGAAGGTGCCGACCCCACCGGGGCCGGCTACTGCGACCGGCGAAGACGAGTCGGTCGTGGTGGTGTCACCCAGCTGACCCACGTTGTTCTGCCCCCAACACCAGGCGGTCCCATCGGACTTCATGCCACAGGCGTGCTTGAGTCCGGTGCCGATCGAGGTGATCCCCGTCAAGGTCCCGACCCCGCCGACATCGGTCACCTGCACCGGAGCCGATGAGTCGGTTGTGGTGTTGTCACCGAGCTGACCCTTGTCGTTGCGGCCCCAGCACCAGACCGTCCCATCCGACAGACCCGCGCACGTGAACTCGTCACCGGCGCTGACCTCGTTGACGCCGGTCAAGGTGCCACTACCACCCGGGCCGACCACCTGCACCGGCGACGACGAATCCGCTGTGGTGTTGTCACCGAGCTGGCCTTGGCTGTTCTGGCCCCAACACCACACCGTCCCATCGATCTTCAGCGCACACGTGTACTTCGCGCCCGCGCTCACGGTTGAAACCCCGGTCAACAAGCTCACCCCGCCCGGGCCCCGCACGGGAACCGGCACGAGCGAATCGCTCGTCGTGTCGTCACCCAGCTGACCCTTGTCGTTCTGGCCCCAGCACCAGGCGGACCCATCCAACCGCACCGCACAGGAGTGGTCATCACCGGCCGCAGTGACGGTGGCGTCGGCGAAGACCCCGGTCCACCCGCCCCCCTTGATCTGCACGGGGATGGACGAATCGGTCGTCGTGTTGTCACCGAGCTGGCCCCGGTTGTTCCGACCCCAGCACACCGCAGTCCAATCGGAACGAGCCGCGCACGAGAAGAGCTCGCCGGCTCCGGCCAGCGTCGAACCGCTCAGGAATCCGTTGCCACCGATTCCCACCACTTGCACGGGAACGCCCGAATCGGTCGTCGTGTTGTCGCCCAGTTGGCCGTCAGCGTTCTGCCCCCAGCACCACGAGCTTCCGTCGGCCGTCGTCACACAGGTGTGTTTCTGGCCCGTGGCGACCGACTGGGCCCCGGTCAACGTTCCGATGCCGCCCGCACCGAGGACCGGCACGGGATTCGGCATCGTCGCGGTGGCGTTGTCGCCCAACTGTCCCTGGTCGTTGCGGCCCCAGCACCACACCGAGGTGTCGCCGCGCACCGCACAAACATGGGACTCGCCGGCGGCCGCTTCGTTGACTCCCGACAGCGTGCCGATCGCGCCCGGCCCGACGACCTGGACCGGCGATGGAGAATCTGCGACCTTGGACCCCAGCTGCCCATAGGCATTCAAGCCCCAGCACCAGACCGTTCCGTCGACCAGGACTGCACACGTGAACCGGTCGCCGCCGGTGATCGAGGACACGCCGGTCAGGACCCCTACACCGCCGGCGCCGACGACCTGCACCGGGAACATCGACTCCGCCGTCGTGTTGTCACCGCGCTGCCCTCTGTCGTTGCGACCCCA
>JABDJW010000336.1 GCA_013002375.1 Acidimicrobiales bacterium
CGGCATCGCGACCGATCACGTCATCGAGTCGTTCCGCAACGACCTGTACGGCGGCTACAAGGACGGCAGTGGGCTCGAGCCCGAGATCACCAGCCAGTTCCCGATTCTCGAACAGGTGCTGCAGGCGGCCGGGTTCTGCGTGTGGCCGATGGTCGAGTTCGAAGCTGACGATGGTCTGGGTGCGGCTGCCGCCAAAGCGGCCGCGCTGCCCGAGGTCGACCAGGCCATCATCTGCACACCCGACAAGGATTTGGCCCAGTGCGTGCGCGACGACGAACGCATCGTGCAGTACGACCGCCGCAAGCGCACCTGGTACGACCGCGAAGCGGTGATCGAGAAGTTCGGCGTGCCACCCGCATCGATCCCCGACTACCTCGCGCTGGTCGGTGACAGCGCCGACGGCTTCCCGGGCCTGCCCGGCTGGGGCGCGAAGTCGTCGTCGACGGTCTTGGCCGAGTACGGCCACATCGAGGACATACCGGCCGGTGCCGACGATTGGGCGGTCAAGGTGCGCGGCGGCGGCAAGCTGGCCCGCACCCTGCAGGAGAACCTCGAGCTGGCGCTGTTGTTCCGGCGCATCGCCACGATCGAGCTCGACGCGCCGACCTTCGGCGACATCGACGAGCTGCGTTGGACGGGCCCGGCACCCGACGTCGCCGAGGTACTTGCCTCGGTCGACGCCGAGAACACGCTCGACCGCATCAACCGCCTGGCCGCCCAGCGTTAGCTGCCCCAGCATTGGGGTCAGGTCTACGTTGGACCCTGCGACCGGGCTAGCCCCGTAGTTCGGCCGGTTCGAAAACGTCGCCCAAGGCGATCGGTACCGGCTCGACCAGCTGATCGAATCGGCAGGAGTCGGCCTCGCGGTCGGGGCGCCACCGCACCATGCGGGTGGTGCCGCGGAAGCGGCGGTTGGTGACCTGGACGTACTTGACCTCGACGACGCGCTCGGGCCGCACCGGAATCCATGAGTGGTCGCGGCCGGTGGCGCCAGTCCATCGATTCGGAGCGCCGGGCATCTTGCCGCCCTCGGCTGCGGCGTGCGCTTCGGCCTCGAGCCAGCCGGCCCACGGATGCTGGGTGATGTCGTCCATCCGGTACGGCATCAGATCCTCGAGCAGCTCGACGCGCTTCTTGGCTGCGAAGCTGGCCGCCACCCCCAGGTGGTGGAGCTGATCGTTCTCGTCGTGGAGGCCGAGCAGAAGCGAACCCACTCCGTCGCCGCTCTTGTGGATGCGAAACCCGGCCACGACACAATCGGCGGTGCGTACATGCTTGCGCTTGAACTGGGTGCGCTTGTTGGGGGCGTAGGGCTTGTCGAGCGGCTTGGCGATCAGGCCGTCGAGCCCCGCGCCCTCGAACCGATCGAACCACGCCTCGGCGATCTCGCGATCGAGCGTGCTCGGGGTCAGGCGGATCGGCGGGGTGAAGTCGGTCGCGATGGCTTCGAGCCGCTCGCGACGTTCGCCGAACGGGGTGTCGAGCAGGCTCTCGTCGCCCAAGGCCAACAGATCGAAAACCATGACGACGGCCGGCGTCTTCTCGGCCAGCATGTTCACCCGCGATTCGGCCGGGTGGATGCGCTGCTGGAGCCCGTCGAAGTCGAGGGCGTCGCCGCTCGCGACGATGAGCTCGCTGTCGACGACACAGCGTTCCGGCAGGTTGTCGAGCAGCGGTTGGATGAGTTCGGGGAAGTACCGGGTGAGCGGGCGTTCGTTGCGACTGCCCAGCATCAGGTCAGCGCCGCTCCGGAAGACGATGCAGCGAAAGCCATCCCACTTGGGCTCGAATGCCATTGGGCCGTCGGGCACCTTTTCGACCGCCTTGGCCAGCATGGGTTTCAGAGGCGGAACGACCGGCAAGTCCATAGTGCAGCATGGCCCGAACCGGTGGGGTACCGCCACAGTCCGGTGTGGGCTCGTACGCTCTGGGCATGCGATTCCCCCGGCGGCGGAGGCTCTCCGTCGCACTCGCGCTGATGATGGTGATGGCCGTCTGGGCCGCGGCCTGCTCGTCGGACGAC
>JABDJW010000351.1 GCA_013002375.1 Acidimicrobiales bacterium
GTCCAGGGTCGCTTCTCGCAGCATCTTGGCGGCCGAGGTCAGCAGGGGAGTCGAGTCGAAGCGCCCCGAACCGTTGAGCATCTCGGCTGACCACCGCATGCGTACCTCGACCGGGCCGGCGGCGGGAAGCGGCCAGATCCACCAGTCGGAGGTCACGAGATCGTGGTTGGCGGCACGCCGGTCGTTGAGGTTGACCTTGACGTGGCGGTACCCGACCGGCAACAGCACCGGTTGCTCGGGCCGGTGGTGGTCCCACCGGGGCACGTGCACCGTGTTGTCGACCACGGTGCCGTCCGCGAATTCGAGTTCGATGATGCACGCCTCCGGTCGTGGGGCGGGCAGCGGCTGCCCGGGCACCAACACGTCGGCGGGAATCAGCTCGGGCGGGAGCAACCAGGGCCGGAGCGACTGCAGGGTGATCGTGATCCCGAAGCCGTCCTTGCTGACGGCCAGCGACTTCACATGGGCGACCGAGGACGCCGACCGGGCGATCTCCACGCCGGCATTGTCACCAAACGACATGGTCTCCACGGCATCTTGTGGAGCCGGACCCCACCACGGCTCATGCTGGCCGTGTCGGCGATCGAGCGAGGTCAGGAGTTCGTCGAGTTCGGGCTGCGAGAGGTGCCGGGTGCCGTACGACACGAGCCGGCGGAACTCCGACGGGCGAACGCCGAGTTCGCGCAACACCTGGCAGGCGCCTGACGCATCATCGATCATCATGCCGTGCAACAGCTCGAAGGCGCCGGTCGGGCCGGAGTTGTCGGGCCGCCGGGTGACGAGCGCCCGGCGAGCGCGGGGGGTGAGCGGCGGGTAGCCGGGGCCGTCATGGGCCAGCGAGAAGCGATGCGAACGGATCGCATGGATCGCCCGTTCGATCCGCATCGGGTCGAGCGCGAACATCTCGGCCAGCTCGGCGAGATCACCCTCTGGTCGAGTCATGATGCCGAGCAGCAGGTACTCGGTGCCACATTCGTCGTCACCGATGGCAGCCGAGGCTTCGAGCGCCACCGCCATGGCGCGCTGTGCTGCTTCATCGAGGTCCAGTTGTTCGTCCAAATCAAATACTTTCCAGGTAGATGGCCAGGGTAAATGCTGCGAATTTGGCGACCCCTGAGGCGTTTGGCTCAAATAACCGGGCCAGGCGGACCTGGCGCCCCACCGGAGTCTGAACAGCGCACAACCCGCCGGTTGACGAGAAAACCCGTCCGATCGCGACGACTTGCTCAACACTTGGCATCGGCTGCCGATCTGAACCCTGTGAGCAACTCGAATGAGTCCCAGGTGACGTCGCGGAGCAGCAGCTTCCGGAACGAACGCCGCGCTCGCGGCTTCGGTGCCAAGAAGCGCAGCGTGCCATGGCTGCGCATCGCCGCCTTCGCCACCACCGGCCTGGTGATGGTGCTGGCCTACGTCATGTTCATTGGCGGCACCGACGACGGTCCGAATGTCTTGGTGACGGCGGCGCCCGATCTCCAAGTCGGTAGCTGCTTCAACGCCGATGAGAACCTCTGGCTCGACACCGTGTCGCCCGCGAACTGCTACGGCCCGCATGCGGCCGAGGTCGTCGGAGTGATCGACGTTTCCGCGCTTTCCGAGGACTACCCGGATCTGATCGAGATGCGCCGCTACGCCAGGGCCGAGTGCCACACGATGGCCGACCTGAAATTCGGCCTGACCCTCGAGTCGCCCTACCGGGCCGAGGTCAGCCTGCCGAGCGCAGAGGCGTGGGCCAACAACGAACGCGTGGCGATCTGCAATCTGGTCGGGTCCCACGGCGAGCTGCTCGAACTCCCCATCGCCGAGGGCGGACGGTAACTCTCCGCAGGCTCGATCCGGCCGCAGGCCGGCCTCGACTCGCGCTGCGGCTGCAGCGGAGCTGGCGAGCCGCTCCTCCTCCGTCGTCGCTCCGGATCTTCCGGCAGGCGGAATTCGGGCAACCCTGCGGGTTGCGCCGAGTTCCTCGCCGGAGGCTCGGAACATCGCTCGCAGGGCGGCCTCGACTCGCGCTGCGGCTGCAGGGCAACGCCTTCGGGTTGCTTGGGCTGGTGAGCCGCTCCTCCTCCGTCGTCGCTCCTCGGGCGCGGATTTGGACGGAGCCTGAAACCGGTCCTACGTTGCGGGCGTGGGGGATCTACCGGTCATCGATTACACGCTGTCGTTTCCGTACACGCGCACCACGGGCCCGGTCATGGGCCCGTTCTTGACCGCGTTGCGGGACGGCCAGATCTTGGGCGGTCGCTGCGGCGACCGGGTGCTGTGCCCACCGCTCGAATACGACCCCGACACCGGGGCCGAGGTTGCGCCGGACCTGGTTCCGGTCGGTCCAGGGGGCACGGTCACCGGCTCGACCTGGGTCTCGACCCCGACCGAGAAGCACCCCTTTGCCGAGCCGTTTGCCTTCGCCACGATCGCCCTCGATGGTGCTGATACGCCGCTGATCCATGCGGTCAAGGCGCCGGGACCAGTCGAGGCCGGCACCCGGGTCATGGCCCAGTTCCGGGACGAGCGAGTCGGCGCGATCACCGACGTCTACTTCGTTCCGGAGGCCGATGCGGTCGAACAAACGATTGCGCCGGGCGACGAACCGGTCGAGATCACCGAACACTTGATCGGCGTCCGGATCCAGGAGGATCTCTACCCCTTCCGCAAGCGCTACGCCCAGGCCCTGCTCGACGGCAAGATCCTCGGCCAGCGCAGCCCCAAGTCGGGCAAGGTGTACGTGCCCAGTCGGGGGTACGACAACATGGAGCGCGTGCCGATGACCGAAGCCGACGATGTCTTCCTGCCCGACATCGGCACGGTGGTGTCGTTCACCGAGATCACGCCGATCCAGTATCACGGCCAAACCGAAACCGACCCGTACATCCGGTGCGCGATCCTGCTCGACGGGGCCGACCAGCCGGTCACCGGGATCGACATTCGCGATCTGCGGCCACCGGAGTTCAAGGTCGGTCTGCGGTTGCGTTGTGTCTGGCGCCCGCCCGCCGAACGCGACGTCAGCGAGCTCGACAACCGTATGGGCGCCATCCCCGAAGGGGTCTACGAGCGCTGGGAGCCCACCGGCGAACCCGATGTCAACCCTGACGAGCTGAGGGGGCAGGCATGGTGAGCAGAGCGACAACCCTTCGCGAGCCGGTGGCCGTCGTCGCCGCCGCCCAAACCAAGTCCCATCGCCGGTTCGAGGACGCGGAGCCGCAGCTGATCATGGAAGTGGTCAACCAGGTCATCGAACAGTCGGGCCTCGATCGCCACGACATCGGCTTCACCATCGCCGGCAGCTGCGACTACCTCTCGGGCATGCCCTTTGCGTTCGTGTCGAACATCGACGGGGTCGGTGCCTGGCCGCCGGTCTATGAATCCCACGTCGAGATGGACGGCGCCTTCGCCCTCTTCGAAGGGGTGGTCCGCCTTCAGTTGGGCGACATCGACACGGTGTTGGTGATCGGCTCGGGCAAGTCGTCGCCGGGCACCCCGCGCAACGTCTTCCCACTCCAGACCGATCCGTACACCATGGCGCCGCTCGGACTCGATCCGATCAGCCTGGCCGGTCTGCAGGCCGACGCCATGGTGCGAGCGGGCACGGCCACCGAACGCGACTTCGCCGAGGTCGTGAGCCGAAGCCGGCGCGACGCGATGAGCAATCCGTTCGCCCAGGTGGCCAAGGACATCTCGGTCGACGATCTTCTGGCCGAGCCCTACCACACGACTCCCTTGCGGCAACACGACCTCCCCCCGATATCCGACGGCGCCTGCGCGGTCCTCCTCGCTCGGGGTGCCACCGCCGAGCAGCTCTCGGACAATCCGGTGTGGATCACCGGCATCGACAACCGCATCGAGACCCATCACTTCGGTCACTGCGATCTCACCACTTCACCTTCGACCAGCCTGGCGGCGGAGAAGGTCGGCCTGCACGACGGGCCGATCGACGTGGCCGAACTGTGCGTTCGCTACAGCCCCGAAGAGATCGTGCTCCGGCAGGCGATGGGTCTCGCGGACGGGACGACCATCAACCCGTCGGGCGGACCGCTCGCGGCCCACCCGGTGATGGCGACCGGCTTGATCCGCATCGCCGAGGTTGCGACCCGCTTGGCCAACGGCGAGGGTCGGCGGGGCGTTGCCCACGCGGCCAGCGGCGCCTGTCTGCAACAGAACCAACTCTGCGTACTCGATCGGGAGCGACCATGAGCGCCTTGCCCTGCGCCGTCATCGGCACCGGCCAGACCAAGTACAAGCGACGCCGCGAACTCACCCTCGACGGCCTGGTGCGCGAGGCCGCGTTGCGGGCGCTCGACGATGCCGGCCTCGAGTTCACCGACATCGATGCCGTCGTGATCGGCAAGGCGCCCGATGCCCTCGAAGGGGTGATGATGCCCGAGCTGTCGCTGTGCGATGCGCTCGGCGCGGTGGGCAAGCCGATTCACCGCGTGCACACCGCTGGATCGGTCGGCGCGTCGACCGCAATCACCGCCACCACGCTGGTCGAGAGCGGCATGTACGACACCGTGCTGACCGTCGGCTACGAGAAGCAGTCCGAGGGCAACGCGACGTGGGCGCTGTCGGGTGGCAAGAGCGGTGGGCAGGGTGCGGGCGGCACGTTCGCCCCCTGGATCCGCGAGTACATCGCCCGGTCGAAAGCCCCCGAACACATCGGCTGGCTGGTTGCGGTCAAGGACCGTCAGAACGCGCTGCTCAACCCGTACGCCCACCTGCACATCGAGGACATCAGCATCGAGAAGGTGCGCGAATCGCCGATGCTGTGGGATCCACTGCATTTCCTCGAGTCCTGCCCCTCGTCCGATGGCGCCGCCGCGATGGTGCTCACCAACGAAGCGGGCGTGAAGCGCACCGGCAAGACGCCGGCGTGGGTGCTGGCTCATGCCAAGCGAACCGAATTCTCGATGTTCCCCGGCCGTGACACCACCCGGCCCCAGGCCGGCGTCGAATGTGCGGAGGCCCTGTACAAGAAGGCCGGCATCACGAACCCGCGCGAGCAGATCGACTGTGCCGAGCTGTACGTACCGTTCAGCTGGTACGAGCCGATGTGGCTCGAAGGTCACCTGCTGGCCGAGGAGGGCGAAGGCTGGAAGCTGACCGATGCCGGCGACACCGCGCTCGATGGCTCCTTCCCGGTGAACATGTCCGGCGGGGTGCTGTCGTCGAATCCGATCGGCGCCTCGGGCATGATCCGATGCCTCGAGGCGGCCGATCAGGTGCGCGGCGCCTGCGGCGAGCACCAGGTCGAAGGGGCCAAGCTGGCTCTGGGTCATGCCTATGGCGGCGCGGCCCAGTACTTTGCCATGTGGATTGCCAGCGCGGAGCTCAACCCCGAGCTCTAGTCAGGAGAGTCGAAGCCGTGTTGCCCTGTGAAGGTCGGGTCGTGATCGTGACCGGTGCCGGTCGAGGCCTGGGCCGGGCCCATGCCCTCGCCTTCGCCGCGACGGGCGCCAAGGTGGTCGTCAACGACCTCGGGGTGTCGCGCGAGGGCGAAGCCGACGCCGATGGTCCGGCCGCGCAGGTCGTGGCCGAGATCGAGGCCATGGGCGGCGAAGCGGTGACCAACGGCGCCGACGTGGCCAACTGGGATCAAGCCGGCGCCATGATCGCCCAGGCCATCGACACCTTCGGCTCGCTCGACACGTTGGTGTGCAACGCCGGGTTCTTGCGCGACCGCATGCTGGCCAGCATGAGCGAAGAGGAGTGGGATTCCGTCACCCGGGTGCACCTCAAGGGTCACTTCGTGCCGGCCCGCCACGCCATCACGTTCTGGCGGGACAAGTCCAAGGCCGGCGAGCCGGTCGATGCGCGGGTCGTGAACACCAGCAGCGGCGCCGGCCTCATGGGCTCGATCGGCCAGGGCAACTACGCCGCGGCCAAGGCCGGTATCGCCGAACTCACCATCCAGCAGGCAGCCGAGTGGGGTCGTTACGGCGTGCTGGCCAACGCGGTCGCCCCCGACGCCCGTACCCGTATGACCGCCGGCGTGTTCTACGACGCCGAGGCGCCCGAGGGCTGGGACGACAAGGACCCCGCCAACGTGTCGCCGCTGATGGTCTGGTTGGGCAGCGCGGCATGCGACGTGACCGGTCGGGTGTTCGAAGCCACCGGCGGGCAGCTCAACGTGTGCGACGGCTGGCAGCACGGTCCGGTGGCCAGCATCGGCGATCGCCAGATGACGGTCGAGGAAGCCGGCCGTCTGGCCCACGAATCGATCGCCGGCGCACCCGATCCCGCGCCGGTCTTCGGCACGCAGTAGCCGCGTCGATGGACTTCGACGACAGCCCCGAGGAAGCCGCGTTCCGGCTCGAATGCCGAGCCTTCCTCGATGCTCATGCCGAACCGCTCGGCGACGATGTCGATCTCTCGACCTCCTACTGGGCCCGACCGCCCACCGCGGAACAAGAGGCCGAGCATGTGCAGGCCTGCAAGAAGTGGCAGCGCACCAAGTTCGACGCCGGTTGGGCGGGGCTCACGTGGCCGGTCGAATGGGGTGGTCGGGGGCTGACGCCGCTGTTGGCGCGGGTGTATGCCGAGGAGGAAGCTCGGTATGACGCGCCCAGTGGGGTCTTCGCCCAGAGC
>JABDJW010000370.1 GCA_013002375.1 Acidimicrobiales bacterium
CCCGGGAACGTTCAGGCGGGGGAGACCGTAGATCATGGCCAGGCCGGCCGCGATGAAGGCCAGGTTCAGCGGGAGCTGGCTGCTGTCGGCATCGGAGTCGGACAAGATGATGTGGGGCACCTGGGCCAGGAAGATCAAAATGGCCAGCGCGTTCACGAAACCGACCATCACCGTCCGGGGGATGAACCGCATCAGTCCGCCGATACCCAGGTAACCCAGGCCGACCTGCAAGAGGCCGGCCACGATGGTGGCCGCGAAGAGGTACGCCACGCCGTGTTCCTCGACCAATGGCACGAGGACCAAGGCCATCGCGCCGGTCGCAGCCGAGATCATGCCCGAGCGGCCGCCGGCGATCGAGATGATGATGGCGATCGAGAACGAGGCGTAGAGGCCGACCTTGGGGTCGACGCCGGCGATGATCGAGAAGCTGATGGCCTCGGGGATGAGGGCGAGGGCCACCACCAGGCCCGAGAGCAGGTCGGCGCGGGGATTGGACCACCAGGTGTCGCGCACGCGCGCGGCCGAGAAGTGGGAGAGGGTTGTCGTCACGGGGTGCTTTGGACCTTTACTCGGACTTGGCGAACGGTGAGTGGGAGCGGGTGATCAAACCGTGAGGTCGTATTGCACCGAGACCGATCGTAAACCACGCCAGGCCCCGCGTCGGTGTCGCATCGGTCACACGAGACCGGTGTCACATGAACCGCTGAGGGACGTGGTCAGTGGCTGATCGCGGCCGGTTGCCCGCCGGGTGGGCCCCAGGTCGCGCCGATGCGGTCGGGCCACGACCGGCTGGCGCGGAGATCGCGGAAGATGTCCATCCATTCGTGGAAGGCGATCTTCACCGGGTTGAAGGTCTCGATGTTCTTGGTGAGCCCGTACCGGATCCGTTCGCCTTCGGGCTCGAACGAGCCGAACAGGCGGTCCCAGACGATGAAGATGCCGGCATAGTTGCGATCGAGGTACTGCTGGTTGGCGCCGTGGTGGACCCGGTGGTGCGATGCGGTGTTCATCACCCGCTCGATCGGCGCCGGAAGGGTGTCGATCGCTTCGGTGTGCACCCAGTACTGGTAGAGCAGGTTGATCTGGCCGGCCCGGGCCACCTGGGTCGGGGTGAAGCCGACCACCAGCATCGGCAGGTACACCCAGTGGGTGATCCAACCGGTCCAGGGTTGCCGGAGTGCCGTCGACAGGTTGTAGCGCTCGCTCGAGTGGTGGTTCACGTGGGCCGCCCACAGCACCCGATGTTCGTGCTGCCACCGGTGGCTCCAGTAGTAGGAGAAATCCCAGGCCACGATGGCCGCGGCCATGCCGCCCCGTCGTGCTCCCGCGGCGGCCAGTCGTCGGGCGAAGACCGCGCGGTCGAGGGGTCCCAGCACCTTGGCCGTCCCCAAGCCGATGGCCAACATGCCGGTTCCCATGGCCAAGCTGGCCAGCGTGTCGCGGGTTTCGTAACCCAGCGGCGCGTCGACGTTCGATACAGCGGTGGGATCGTCGATCTCGACGATCGGCTTGCCCGACCGCCGAAGGGCGACGTATTCGAGGCCCATCGTGGCGAAGAAGGCGGGGATGGCCAGCACGGTGGCGTCGTTGGCCATCGCCCGCCGGCTGGCGCGCCAGGTGCCTGCTGCTATCTGCTTGAGCCCGCCGGCTACCACGCTCGCCTTCGTCATGCACCGAAAGGTAGCCTGCGGCGCCCCGGGCCGGAGAACCGAACGGTCAGTCGACGTAGCGTCGGCTCCGGGCTGTCTCTTCCGCTCAGCGCCGCTCGGGCTGGTGTCGGCCCGCTCGGTCAGTCGACGTAGCGTCGGCTCCGGGCCTTCTTCCCGCGGATGGAGCTGGCCGAGATGGCGCTGACGACGAGGTCGACCGAATCTTCCGGGACGCCGACGACCGAGAACGTGTCGTTCACCCGGATCGGGCCGATCTCGGCGCCGGTGAGACCGGTCTCGTTCGCGATCGCCCCGACCAGGTCGCCGGGCCGCACACCGGCCTTGCGGCCGAGGTTGATGTAGACCCTGCCGCCCCCGGGGGTTGGCCGGCCTCGGTTGCCCCTCTTTTCGGTGCCGTTTCGGCCGTGGCCGTTCTTGGACCCACCGTTCCTCTTGGCCTCGTTCTTCCCGGCGCCGCTCTGCGAGGCGGTGTCGCGATGGCGGCCCTTCTTGCTGGTGGGCGCCGGAATCTCGACCTCGTCGTTGCCGCCGCCCCGGGCGGTGTGCAGCAGCTTGATGGCGGCCAGCGCGATCTGGCGATCGTTTCCTCCGCCGGCCAGCTCGTGCAACACGGTGTCGTAGTCGTCGAGGTCGTCATCGGCCATGGCGGCACGCACCGCGTCGGCGGTGAGGCCGATCTGGCGGGCGTGCATGTCGGCCACCGTCGGAAGGCTGGCTTCGGTGAGCTTGACCTTGGTCAGCCGCTCGATGTTCGAGAGCAGGCGGCGCTGGCGGGGTTCGGCCAAGGTGATGGCGGTGCCTTCGCGGCCGGCTCGGCCCACCCGCCCAATGCGGTGCACGTAGCTCTCCGGGGCGGTGGGTACGTCGTAGTTGACGACATGGGTCAACGAGTCGACATCGAGCCCGCGGGCGGCGACATCGGTCGCGATCAGAATCTCGGCGGTGCCGTCCCGTAGGCGGCCCATCACCCGGTCGCGTTGGGCCTGATCCATGCCGCCGTGCAAGGCCTCGGTCCGGTAGCCGCGGCCGTTCATGGTCACGGTCAAGGCGTCGACCTCGTGGCGGGTGGCGCAGAACACCAGCGCCGAGGTCGGGGCCTCGACATCGATGATCCGGCCGAGGGCCGCCGACTTGTGACGGCGGTCGACGAAGTACACCGTCTGGCGGATCAGGCTCTTCGGGTCGTCGCTCGCGTCGCGTTTGATCGTGACCCGCACCGGTTCGCGCTGGTGACGCTTGGCGATCGAGGTGATGCGGGGTGGCATCGTGGCCGAGAACAACACGGTCTGCCGGTCGGTCGGTGTCGCGCCGAGGATCGTCTCGATGTCCTCGGTGAAACCCATGTCGAGCATTTCGTCGGCTTCGTCGAGGACGACGGTGCGGATCGAATCGAGGCGCAGGGATCCTCGCTTGAGGTGGTCGATGGCGCGGCCCGGTGTTGCCACCACCACGTGGACGCCCCGCTTGAGCTGCTGGAACTGCCGGTGGATCGGCTGACCACCGTAGACGGGCACCACCCGGACGACCTGGCGCATCTGCTGCGCGCCGTATTGGGTCAAGGCGTCGCTCACCTGGATGGCGAGCTCGCGGGTGGGCACCAGCACCAGCGCAACGGGATCGGCCGGCCGTTCGCCCTCGATGCCCTCGAGGATCGAATCGATGACGGGCAGGGCGAACGCGGCGGTCTTGCCGGTGCCGGTGGCGGCCTGGCCGAGTAGATCGTGACCGGCGAGCAAATGGGGAATCGCCTCGGCCTGGATCGGGGTGGGCTGGTCGTAGCCGAGCTCGGCGAGGGTGGTCAGGAGTTCGGGCCGAAGATCGAGATCGGCGAAGGTGGGCCCGGCGGGGGAGGCCGAATCGCGGTCGCTCATGGTGAGGCTGCTTCCTTGGGGGTCAATCAAGGGTACGGCCGCGGGCTGCGTTTGCGCCGAAACCATGACTAGAACGCGTTCCACTACACGGGCGCGGTCAACCCTCTAGACTCTCGAAGCTGCCCAACTGGGCGGTGTACGTCTGTGAGAGGGGAATCTCATGCGAAAGCTCCGCACCGTCATGGTGCTTCTGTTCGGCGTGCTGCTCATTGCAGCAAGCTGCGCATCCGATACGACCGACGATGGCACGTCCGGAACCAGTGCCGCGCCGACCACCGAGGGCGGCACCGATTCGCCCGACGCACCACCCGACACCGGGGTCACCACCGACACCGTTGAGCTCACCCAGGATGGCGACAGCACGCTGGACTCGGTGAAGAACGCCGGTGAAGTCAAGTGCGGCACCCGCGACGCCCTGCCCGGCTTCGCCGTGTTGCAGGACGACGGCAGCCATCAAGGCTTCGACAGCGACTTCTGCCGCGTGATCGCTGCTGCTGTGCTCGGCGACGCCGAGGCCCACGAGTTCATCGACCTCGAAACTGCCGATCGCTTCACCGCCCTGCAAGGTGGCGAGATCGACGTGCTGGTCCGCAACACCACCTGGACCGCGGGCCGCGATGGCCTCGAAGGCGCGACGTTCGTGCAGCCCAACTTCTACGACGGTCAAGGCATGATGGTCGCCGCCGACGCGGGCTTCGCCAGCATCGACGACATGGACGACACCGTGATCTGCTCGGCCGGCGGCACGACGAACGAAGGCAACGTGGCGGTCGAGTTCCAGCGCCGCGGCTTGGCCCTCAATGACGTGTTGTCGTTCGAGAACACCGATTTGCTCCAGGAGGCCTTCCAGAACGATCGTTGCGACGGCTGGACATCCGATGTCTCCCAGCTCACCGGTCTGCGGTCGACCTACCCCGACGGGCCTGAGGCCCTGGTCATCCTGCCGGAGGTCTTCAGCAAGGAACCGCTGGCGCCGGCCGTGCGCGACGGTGACACTGCGTGGGCCCAAGCGGTCAACTGGGCCGTGTTCGCGACGATTCAGGCCGAGGAATACGGCATGGACTCCAGCAACGTCGATTCCTTCCTCACCTCGGAGGATCCGAACATCTTGAAGTTCCTCGGCGTCGAGGTCGACGGCACGGTCCTCGATCCGGGCCTCGGTCTGCCGACCGACTTCGCCTATCAGGTCGTCAGCCAGGTCGGTAACTACTCCGAGATCTTCGAGGAACACCTGGCCCCGCTCGGTCTGCAGCGCGGCGTCAATGAGCTGTGGAACAACGGCGGCATCTTGTACGCCCCGCCGTACAAGTAACGAGAGAACACGCCCGTCGCGGGGGGGGGGGGGGGGGGGG
>JABDJW010000379.1 GCA_013002375.1 Acidimicrobiales bacterium
GTGGCGGCGCTTCGCCGGTCACGCCGAGCCGAGCACCCGTAGGACTTCGTCGCCGTAGCGGTTGGCCTTGACCGGGCCGATGCCCGACACCGAGAGCAGGCCTTCCTTGGTCGTGGGATTGGTTTCGACGATCGCTTTGAGAGTGGCGTCGTTGAACACCACGAACGCGGGCACATCGGCGGCGCGGGCGGTGGTGAGGCGCCATTCCTTCAGCGCCACGAAGCGAGGGTCGGAATCGGCGACCGAGCTGGCCTGCTTGCCCCTGGGTCCCTTGGCCGGCCGGTTCTTGGCCAGCACCTTGCGTTGTTCGGCGATGCGGTCCAGGACATCGTCGAGCGGGCGGCCCGAGGCGACCAGGGCGATGGTTTCGTCGATGGTGACGAGATACGGCGAGGGCGTGCGGTTTGCGGTGCGCTTGCCCACCGAACGTTGCTCGGCCCAGCTGAGGAACAGCTGCCGTTCGGCCCGGGTGAGGGCGACATACATCAGGTTGCGCTCTTCGTTGCGGGCGGCTCGGGTCTTGGCGTACCCGATCGGTACCAGGCCTTCCTCGAGGCCGGCGAGGTGCACGATGGGCCATTCGAGACCCTTGGCGCTGTGAAACGTGGCCAGCTCGACGGCATCCTCGTACTCGGCGGTGTGGCCGCCAACCGCGGTGCGCAACCAGCTGACGAAGCGTTCGATGTCGCCGCTGGGATCGATCGCCAGGTAGTCGTTGCCCATCCGCACCAGGGTGAGCAGGTTGGCCCGGCGCTCCTCGATGGCTTGGCTGCCATCGGCGCTCGGGGCATCTTCGTCGTCGGCGTCGCCCGCGTCGGCGACCAACTGGGGCTGCTCGGACTCGGTGAGATCGCCGCCGAGGCGGCGGGCCTGATCGTCGAGATCGGCCAGCGCGACCTCGAGCGAGGTGCGGCCGGAGCGAAGCTGACGCAACGACGCCTTGACCTCGGGCCGATCGAGCAGGGCCATGCCGCCGCGCGACCGGAACGGGATCTTGGCCTTGCGAAAGGCTTCCTCGAACAGCTGCAGCTGCGCATTGGTGCGCATCAGCACCGCTTGCTCGGCCCAACGGGCCCCCGGGCGGCGGGCATCGCGGACCGCACGGGCCACGCCGCGAGCCTCGCTGTAGTCGTTGACGAAGCTGCGGCTGACCGGCAACGGCCCCGACGGTCTGGTGGGGATGAGTTGCTGCTTGTGGCCCAGCACCGCGTTGGCCATGGTCAGGATCTGTGGCGACGAGCGGTGGTTGTGCTTGAGTTCGACCGTCCGGCCCGTGGGGAAGAGGTCGCAGAACTCGTCGAGGTAGGCCGAATCGGCGCCGTTCCAGCCGTAGATCGCCTGGCGGGGGTCGCCGACCACGCACAGGTCGCTTTCCGGGCCCATCCAGGCCTGGAGCAGAGCGAACTGCAGCGGGTTGACATCCTGGAACTCGTCGACGAACAGGTGCTGGCGCCGCCAGTGCTGGGCGGCGGCGTACGCGGGATCGGCTTCGATCTCGCGCCGGGCCAGGATGAGCAGGTCGTCGAAGTCGATCAGGTGCCGCTGGGCCTTTTGCTTCTCGTAGCGGCCGTACAGTTCGGCGATCTGGCCCGCGGGAGCGGGCGGCTTCCGGCCGAGTCGGTGCACGCCGGTTTCGTATTCGGCCGGGCGGATGCGACGGGCCTTGGCCCATTCGATCTCGCCGACCAGTTCGATCGCCTGCAGGCCACCCTTGCGGCCCCGGGGCAGGAGCCGGGCGACGAACCCGACCTTGCGGTCGAGCAGTTCGGGCGCGGTGCGGTCGAGATCGGACCAGCGACTGCGCAGTTGGGCGTACGCGATGCCGTGGAATGTTCCGGCCGCCACCGAATCACGCATGCCGAGCGACCGCAGCCGGTTGGTGAGCTCGCCGGCCGCCTTGCGGGTGAAGGTGAGGGTGAGCACCTTGCGGGGGTCGGCTGCGCCGGTGAGCGACCGATGGGCGATGCGGCGGGTGAGGACGCGGGTCTTGCCCGAGCCGGCCCCGGCGATGATGCACAGGTGGCCGGCGTCGTGGGTGACCGCCCGGTGCTGTTCGTCGTTCAGGCCGGCCAGCAGCGATTCGACGTTGCGATCGCCCCGGCCCGATTCGTCGAGGCTGAGGCCGTCGCCCCCGAAGGGATCGATGTCGCCTTCGGCAGGGGTGGAGTCGCCGGCCCCGAGGTTCAAACGCACGATCTTGACCCTAGCCAGTCGGTGTGACGGTTAAGCTCCCAACCATGGCGTATCCGCAAGAACTCCTGAGCAACGACGAAGAGATCGTGCTCGATCTGCGACCTCACTGGTGGGCGATCCTTCCCGCGATCCTGGTACTCACCGGCGCGATCGTGCTCGGCATCATCGTTCTGGTCGTCTTCGACGGCGACTGGAGCTGGCTCCGCATTCCCGTCGGCGTCCTGATCCTGGTCGCGCTGGTCTGGTTCGCCCAGCAGTACACCAAGTGGACCACGACGAACTTCGTCGTCACCAACGAACGGGTCATCTCCCGGCACGGCGTGGTGGCCAAATCGGGCATCGAGATTCCCCTCGATCGCATTAACACCGTGCACTTCAAGCAGTCGCTGTTCGAACGGCTGATCGGTGCCGGTGATCTGTCGATCGAATCGGCGTCGGAGGGCGGGCAGCAATCGTTCTCGAACGTGCGCAAACCGAACCTGGTCCAGCAGGAGATCTACCGGATGATCGAGGGGTTCGAATCCCGTCGACTCAACCGGATGGGCGAGGCGGTGGCGGCCAGCCAGGGCCCGGGTGCCCCGCCTGCGCCGACCGAATCGATTCCCGATCAGATCGCCAAGCTCGACCAACTCCGCCAGCAGGGTGTGTTGAGCGAAGCCGAGTTCCAGGCCAAGAAGACCGACCTTCTCCGCCGCATGTAGGCCGTTCCTCGCCCTGGCGGGCTCGTCTTCTGTCACTCGAACTGCCAAGAGGGGTCAGACCCCAATCCGGCAAGAGGGGTCAGACCCCGGGGCGGGACATCGAGAGGTGGGGGATGCCGTCTTCGACGTACTCCGCACCGCTGACCGCGTAGCCGAATCGCTCGTACCAGGCGGTGAGGTGGGATTGGGCCTCGAGGGTGGACGGGCGATCGCCGATCACGTCGAGCGCGGCCTGCATCAACTCGGCGGCCCGGCCCTCGCCGCGATGGTCGGCGTGGGTGACGACCCGGCCGATGCGCACGCCATCGGCATCGTCGAGCACCCGCAGCGCAGCGGCGATGGGGTGATCCGGGCTCGCCGCCCAAAGGTGCACGGTGCCGGGGGAGAGGTCATGGCCATCGGGGTCGAGGTAGGGGCACTGCTGCTCGACCACGAACACGGCGGACCGCAACACGAGTAGATCGTAGAGCTGCGCCGCGGTGAGCTCGGGTCCGGGGCAAACATGTATTTCGGCCATCAGGCTGCGAGACTATCGGTGCTGACCCGCCCGCTTGCGACGAAAGTCCCCCTATGCCCCGCGCCGTGAACACTCAATCCGGCAACGCGCAGTCCGACGACGTTGTCGTCGAGATCGAGTACGAGTCCTTTGGCTACGACGGCGACCCGCTCCTCGTCCTGGTGCCCGGGTATGGCGCCCAACTGTTGTTCTACCCCGAGGAGTTCTGCCAGGGCCTGGTCGACCGGGGCTTCTGGGTGGTCCGGATGGACAACCGCGATGCGGGCCTGAGCAGCCGGGTGCCGGGCGGGTACGGGCTGGAGGACATGGCCGCCGATGTGCGGGCCGTGATCGACGATGTGCAGTCCACCGAGGCCCACGTGATGGGGTTCTCGATGGGCGGCATGATTGCCCAGATGGTCGGCCATCACCACGCCGACGTCGTGAAGTCGCTGGCCCTGACGGCCACGGCATCGGGCAACCGCAACATCGCGAACAGTGAGCCCCACGTGGTCGAAGCCCTGTTGGCCGATCCGGTCGAGGGCGGCATCGACGAGCGGGTCGCGGCCGACGTCGAGGCCCGCCGGATCTGGGCCAGCCCCGAGTGGCACGACGACGACCTCACCGCGGAGTACTTCCGGCGCGTCTACGAGCGGGGTGGGATCGAGGACGGTTCGGCCCAGGCTCGTCAGTCGGCCGCCATTGCTCAGAGCGGCAACCGCGACGATATCGTCCGCGGGCTCACCCAGAGCATCACGGTGATACACGGCGCCGAGGATCCGCTGATTCCGCCGGCCAACGGCGAACATCTGGCCGGCCTGGTCGATCATGCCGAACTGTTGCTGGTCGACGGCATGGGTCACGACCTACCCGTGCAGGCCTGGGCGGCGATCATCTCGGCGGTCACCGCCGGCGTCGCCCGCAGCTACGAGTAGCGGCCGTGAGCTCGCAGCAACTTGACGCCGTTGTCGGTTTCGTCGGTCTACGGTTTTGTTGTCGCGGCACAAGGGTGGACATTCCGCTCGCCCGACCCGGGCCGAGCTCACCCGGCTCATCTCACATGCCCAGACTCACGTGGCCGCCGGGCCATGCGGGCCAGTAGGGTCGACGGGTCCGCCACCACGGGAGAAAGAACACGATGGGTCCGTTGCAGGGAGTCAAGGTCCTCGAGATCGCCGGTATCGGGCCGGGCCCGTTCTGCGCCATGATGCTGGCTGACATGGGGGCCGAGGTCATCCGCATCGACCGGGCCAAATCGGTCCGGGGCGGCGACCCCGCCGCGCCGCCGGCCGACGTCATGAACCGTGGTCGGCGTTCGATCGGCGTCGACCTCAAACACCCCGACGGCGTGGCCACCGTGCTCGAACTGGTCGAACAAGCCGACGTCCTGCTCGAAGGCTTCCGGCCCGGCGTGGCCGAACGGCTCGGCATCGGCCCTGACGACTGCCTGGCCCGCAACCCAAAGCTCGTCTACGGCCGCATGACCGGCTGGGGTCAGGAAGGCCCCTACGCCCAGGCCGCGGGCCACGACATCAACTACATCGCCCTCAGCGGCGCCCTCAGCATGATCGGCCGCCGCGGTGAAGGCCCGGTGCCCCCGATCAACTTCCTGGGCGACTTCGGCGGCGGTGGCTTGCTGCTGGCCTTCGGCCTGGCCTGTGGCGTGGTCGAGGCCCGCACCAGCGGCCAAGGCCAGGTGGTCGACGCGGCCATGGTCGACGGCGCCGCGCTGCTGTCGACGTTCATCTACGGCTTCCGGGGCATGGGCATCTGGAACGACGAGCGGGGCACCAACATGCTCGACACCGGCGCGCCGTACTACGACGTGTACCAGTGCAGCGACGGCGAATGGGTCTCGATCGGTTCGATCGAACCGCAGTTCTATGCGCTCCTGCTCGAAAAGACCGGCCTCGACGGCGACGAAGCATGGGCCGATCAACACGGCCGAGACGCCTGGCCGGCCAAGAAGGAACAGATCGCAGCCATCTTCGCCACCAAGACCCGCGCCGAATGGTGCGAGCTCATGGAACACACCGACGTGTGTTTCGCACCGGTGCTCAACCCCGGCGAGGTGCACCAACACCCCCACAACGTGGCCCGCCAGACCTTCGTCGAACCCCACGGCATCGTGCAGCCGGCCCCGGCGCCCCGCTTCAGCCGCACCGAGCCGACCCTCCAGCACCCGCCACCCCATGCCGGGCAGCACACCGACGAGGTCCTCGCCGATTGGGGCCTGTCGGCCGACACCATCACCGCTCGCCGCGCCGACGGCGCCATCGCCTGACCGACGCATGGCCACCGCAGTCTTCTTCCACGCCCACCCCGACGATGAAGCCATCGCCACCGGCGGCACGATGGCGCTGGCGGCCGAAGCCGGCCACCGGGTGGTGCTGGTGCTCGCCACCCAAGGCGAACAGGGCGAACCGATCGAGGGCGTGCTGGCCGACGGCGAGCAACTCGGTGACCGCCGGGCCGCCGAAGTGGCCGATGCCGCCGCCATCCTCGGCGTGCACCGCTACGAGTTCCTCGGCTACCGCGACTCGGGAATGATGGGCGAGCCGACCAACGACGAACCCGACTGCTTCTGGCAGGCCGACCTCGACGAAGCGGCCGACCGCCTGGCCGACATCCTGCGGGAAGAATCGGCCGACGTGCTGACCGTGTACGACTCCCACGGCGGCTACGGACACCCCGATCACATCCAGGTGCACCGGGTCGGCATCGAAGCCGCCACACGAGCCGGCGTCGAACGGGTCTTCGAATCGACGATGAACCGCACCCGCATCATGGCCATGGTCGACGCCATGATCGAAGCCGACCTGGCCGACGCCGACATGAAGGAACGGCGAGCCAACATGGACGACGAACCGTTCGGCTCACCCGAATCCTCGCTCACCCACTGCATCGACGTCGCCGCCATCGCCGGCCGCAAGAAGGCCGCCATGGCCGCCCACGCCAGCCAGATCGGGCCCGACGCGTTCTTCTTGACCATGCCCGACGACCAGTTCGCGGCCAGCTTCGGGCGGGAGTGGTACATCGCCCGCTTCGACGGGTCGGCCGCAGACCGCAAGGCCGGCGAGTTCGCCACCAACCTGTTCTCGTGAAGTGAGCCCGGGTCTGGTTCGTCTCCAGTGAGCGCAGTCCACGAGGCCTTCTCCTGGGTCGTGGTGGCCGCGACCGCCATCGCCGGCACCTGGGCCCTGGCCGCCCAGTGGGTCGAGCCGCTCCGCCACCGGCTGCTGTGGCCGGCCGTGATCGTCGGCCACGTCGTGGTCGCAGTGCAGGTGGCGCTCGGTATGAGCGTCGTCGCCATCGACGGCATCGAGGTCAACCAGACCCACCTGTTCTACGGCTTCCTCACCCTGATGTCGGTCGGCCTGCTCTACGGCTACAAGGACCAGATCGGCGAGTGGCGCTACGCCATGTACGGCGGCGGCACGCTGTGGATCATGGGGTTGGCGATCCGGGCCATGACGCTTCCGGGAGCGGCCTGATCCGGCCGGGCTTTTCCTCGGCGGCGGATCCGGGCAACCCTGCGGGTTGCTGCGAGTTGTTCGCCTGGCGGCTCACAACATCGGCCGGGCCACCAC
>JABDJW010000390.1 GCA_013002375.1 Acidimicrobiales bacterium
CGGATGAACCCTACGTACGACTCGCAGGGTTCATCCGAGACCTGACCCCAGCTACGGAGGTCGAGTGATCGCTGTGTTTGCAGCGAAACCGCAGGGTCCAACGTAGACCTGACCCCGGCGTGCCGGGCCGCGAGGGTTCTGGGCTCCGGTTACCCAGTCGTGGCGCCGGGTGTGCCAGGATGGCGACCGTGCTCGACGAATCCGTCTTCGACCCCGAGGCGGACACGCCCAAAGAGGCCTGCGGAGTCTTCGGCGTCTTCGCCCCCGGGCAACCGGTGTCCCACCTGACCTACCTCGGGCTCTACGCCCTGCAACACCGCGGTCAGGAGTCCGCCGGCGTCGCCGTTTCCGACGGCGAAACCGTGACGGTGGTCAAGGACATGGGCTTGGTGTCGAACGCCCTCGACGATCGCACCCTCGCGGCGTTGCCGGGCGATCTGGCCATCGGCCAGAACCGGTATTCCACGACCGGTTCGTCGACCTGGCGCAATGCGCAGCCGGTCTATCGCGGTGTCGGCGATCTCGAGTTCGCGCTCGGCCACAACGGCAATCTGGTCAATACCGAGGAGCTCGCCGCCGACGCCGGCATGTTGCCGGGCACCGTGGCCAGCGACAGCGATCTCGTGGCCGAACTGCTGGAGGCCGCTCTGCACAAGGCCGGTGTGGGTACCGGCCATCCCATGCAGACCGCCGAGGGCGAAGGCTTGCTCGAAAAGGTCCTGCTCGATGTCCTCCCCACCCTGTCGGGTGCGTTTTCTCTCGTCCTGCTCGATCACCAACGGCTGATCGGTGTCCGCGATCCCAACGGCTTCCGACCGCTTTGTCTCGGCAAGCTGGACAATGGTTGGGTGTTGGCGTCGGAGACCCCGGCCCTCGATGTCGTCGGCGCCCATTTCGTGCGCGAACTCGAACCCGGCGAGATGGTCGTGATCGATGCGGACGGTTGGCGCAGCGTGAAGCCGTTCGACGAATCCACGGTCAACCCGAAGCTCTGTTTGTTCGAGTTCGTCTACTTTGCCCGCCCCGACAGCCAGCTCTACGGCCAGTCGGTGCATCGGGCGCGCGTCCGCATGGGCGAGCAACTCGCCGCACAGGCCCCCGCCGATGCCGATCTCGTGATGGGCGTACCCGAGTCGGGCATTCCGGCCGCCGAGGGATTCGCCCGGGCCAGCGGCATCCCGTTCGGCCAAGGCTTGGTGAAGAACCGCTACATCGGCCGCACGTTCATCGCACCGACGCAGGAGCTCCGGGCCCTCGGCGTACGGATGAAACTCAATCCGTTGCGCGACAACATCGCCGGGCAGCGCTTGATCGTGGTCGATGATTCGATCGTGCGCGGCACCACCACCCGGGCCATGGTGCAGATGCTGCGCGGCGTGGGCGCGACCGAGGTCCACATGCGAATCTCCTCGCCGCCGTACCGGTGGCCCTGCTTCTACGGCATGGATACCGGCAGTCGGGGCGAACTCCTGGCCGCCAACCTCACCGTTGACGAGATCCGCGACTATCTCGGTGTCGATTCGCTGTCCTACTTGGCGCTCGATCGTCTGGTCGACGCCACCGGGGCGACCGGCGCCGGGTTCTGCAACGCCTGCCTGACCGGCGAGTATCCGGTGCCGATTCCCGAGCGTCTCGGCAAACATGTGCTCGAAGGCGAACTCGTCGATCGTTCCGATCCCAACGGCCGGGCCACGCAGTTGCTGCTCGGGGCCGAAGAAGCCTCGCTACCGGCCGACCACGCCCGCGGGCGCTGACCGTGGGCGAGACCTACGCCGGCGCCGGCGTCGACATCGACGCCGGCGAAAAGGCGGTGGAACGCATCGGCCCGGCGGTGAAGTCCACCCATCGCAGTGGCGTCGTCGGCAGCATCGGCGGGTTCGGCGGCCTCTTCGATCTGGCCGCCGCCGGCTACGACGACGGCCTGCTGGTGTCATCGACCGACGGGGTCGGCACGAAGGCCATGGTGGCTACCGCGGCCGGTCGGTTCGACACCATCGGTATCGACCTGGTGGCGATGTGCGTCGACGATCTGGTGTGTCAGGGCGCCGAGCCGCTGTTCTTCCTCGACTACGTATCGGTCGGCGCGCTCGATCCCGACATGGTCGAAGCCCTGGTGGCCGGTGTCGCCGAGGGTTGCCGGCAGGCCGGCTGCGCCCTGATCGGCGGCGAGATGGCCGAACACCCCGGAGCCATGGGCCCGGGCGAGTTCGATCTCGTCGGGTTTTCGGTGGGCGCCGTCGAACGCCATCGGGTGTTGACCGGTGGCGCGATTTCGCCCGGTGATGTTCTGGTCGCGCTCCCGTCGCCGAATCTGCGGAGCAACGGCTACTCGCTGGCCCGGCGGCTGGTGTTCGATGTGGCCGGCAAGTCGATCGACGATCCGGCCTGGGAGGGCGCCGACACGACGGTGGCCGATGAACTGCTCGACCCGTCGGTGATCTACGCCCCGGCGGTGTTGTCCGTGCTGAACTCGGTGTCGGTTGGAGCTGTGGCGCACATCACCGGTGGGGGACTGCCGGGCAACCTGAACCGGGTGCTCGGTGATTCTGCGGATGCGATCGTCGATCCCACCACCTGGGAACAGCCTCGGGTCTTCACCGAACTGCAGGCCATCGGCAACGTCGCCATCGACGAGATGCGCCGTACCTTCAACCTCGGTGTGGGCATGGTGCTGGTCGTGCCCGAGGCCGAGGCCGCGACCGCGATATCGGTGCTCGACGATTCCGGTCACCGCGGTCGCATCATCGGCGAGATCGCGCCAGGTACCGGCGCGGTCCGTTTCACCGACGAGTAGGCGCGTCAGCGAGTCCTGACCGGGGCGCCCATCGAGGCCACCGGATTCCTCATCGGGGGATCATCGCGCCTAACTTTCCCGGATGGCTCACACACCCACCGCCGCCTATTCCATCAGTATGAAGGTCACGCTCGACAACGTACCGGGGGTGCTCGGACGGCTGACGCTGGCGATCGGCGAGGCCGGCGGCAACATCTGCGGTATCGGCGGGTTCGAGGTCAAGACCGCCACCCTGACCGACACGGTGGTCGTGCAGTGTCGCGACGAGGCCCATCAGATCGAGATCATCGATGTGGTCGAGTCGGTCGACGGTGTGACGCTGCACAGCTGGTACGACCGCACCTTCCACATGCACGAGGGCGGCAAGATCGAGGTTCTCGCCCTCATGCCGGTCGGCGATGCCGACGATCTCTCGATGGCCTACACCCCTGGTGTCGCCCGGGTGTGTATGGCGATTCACGACGAACCGGCCGTTGCCCACACCCACACGATCAAGAAGAACACGGTGGCGATCGTCTCCGACGGCACTGCAGTGCTCGGTCTGGGCGACATCGGTCCCGAAGCAGCGATGCCGGTGATGGAGGGCAAGGCGCTCCTGTTCAAAGAGTTCGGTGGCGTCGATGCCTTCCCGGTGTGTCTCGATGTCGAGACGACCGAGCAGCTCATCGAGGCGGTGGTGGCGATTGCGCCGACCTTCGGCGGCATCAACCTGGAGGACATCGCGGCCCCGGGGGCCTTCGAAGTCGAGGCCGAACTCGAGAAGCGGCTGTCGATTCCGGTCTTCCACGACGATCAACACGGCACCGCGGTGGTCACGCTGGCCGCGCTCCGCAACGCGGCGAAACTGGTCGGGAAGGACTTCTCCGAACTCACCGTGGTGCTGGCCGGAATGGGCGCCGCCGGCGTGGCGATCGGCCACATCCTGCTCGATGCCGGCATCGGCGACATCATCGGTGTCGACTCCCGCGGTGCGCTGCACGAGAGCCGCGACGATCTGAACTCGGCCAAGCAACACTTCGTCGAACACGCCAACCGTCAGGGTCGCTCCGGGTCGGTGCACGACGTCATGCCCGGGGCCGACGTCTTCATCGGCGTCAGCGCGCCGGGGCTCATCACCGTCGAAGATGTACAGGCGATGGCCAGCGATCCGATCGTGTTCGCCATGGCCAACCCCGATCCCGAGATTCGGCCCGAGCTGGTGCGCGACATCGTCGCGGTCATGGCGACCGGTCGGAGCGACTTCCCCAATCAGATCAACAATGTGCTGGCCTTCCCGGGGATCTTCCGCGGCGCACTCGATGCCCAAGCCACGACGGTGACCGAGAACATGAAGATCGCGGCGGCCGATGCCATCGCCGAGTCGATTCCGGCCGAGCGGTTGTCGCCGACCGACATCATCCCGTCGGTGTTCGAGCGCGACGTCTCGTTGCGGGTGGCCGCTGCCGTGGCGAGGGCCGCGGTGGCCGACGGCGTCTGTCGGATGTAGCGGCGCGGCGGCGCCCTCCCTCAACTGAGCAGATCGAGGGTCTCCGGGCAGGACACGCCCATGAGCACGCCGAGTACCTGACCGAAGTCAAAGGGATTGAGCTGGTCGCGAACCGTTGGATCGCTCTCTTCCCACAGCTCGGCGAACAAACGATCGAGCAGGGTGGAGTCGTCGGGATCGGCGCCGGTGAGCGTCGTGCACGTGCGATCGGCCAGCTCGGTGAGCTCGGCGTCGGACGAGTTCTCGACGAATGCGAGCGGGTCGCCCTCGAGAATCTGATCGGCGAGATCGCGGACCTCCACGGCGACGTCGGGTGGGCCCTCGGCCGACGGCTCGGTCGGTGCGGCGGCCAGAGACGGATCGCCCGGGCCGACCTCGATTTCACCCTGCGGTTCGACCCGTTCCGGCGGCGCGGTGTTGGAGAGCCGGCTGAGCATGAGCTCCTGGAGATAGATCGTGGTGGGCGCTTCGGAGCCGAACGTGGCGACGGTGACGTTGCCTCGGCGGGCGTACAGCAACAGCAGTTCGGCCGCGGCGTCGGCATCCGTACCGCGGTAGAAGGCGGCCCCCGAGTCGTCGACGTCGCCGACGAACTGGACATCGGTCGGCGTGATGTCGAATCGAACGACTCCATCGGCGTCGGTGCGGAGCGCACCATTGCAGACCGACAGACTCTCGACGTTGTAGGCGAAGGACTCGATCGCGTCGGCTTCGGCGAGGTGAACGGTCACCAGGGTGTTGAAGAC
>JABDJW010000414.1 GCA_013002375.1 Acidimicrobiales bacterium
TGAAGCCGACGACATCGCCGAACAGGACCGACACCACCCGCCGCTCGTCCGAGCGCAGTTGAAGGTGGTGCCCGCACGATGAACAGAACCGGGCATCGACCGCGGCGGGGGTACCGCAAGAAGTACAGTCCATGCTCCGCTCAGCCTAGCCAGTCTCCTTCCGCAGGCTCGATCCGGCCGCTCGGCGGCCTCGACTCGCGCTGCGGCTGCGGCGGAGCCGCAAAGCCGTCGCTCCTCCGTCGCTCCTGGCCGGTTCGACCGGGATCTTGCACGAGGGCTTCGCATGCTGAATCCGCAGGCGAAGCCCGAGGAGCGCCAGCGACGAAGCGAGCTGCGAAACCAGCAAGGAGCGAGGGACGAGCGACGAGTCACCAGCTCCGCTGCAGCCGCACGCGAAGCCCGAGGAGCGCCAGCGACGAAGCGAGCTGCGGAGTATTACAGCCCGCGGACGCGGCGGGCCCACTTGCTCACCGGGTCGCGCAGTTTGGGGCCGGGCTCCGGCTTGGGATCGGTCAGGTCGATCACTTCCTCGGGTGCGGCGGCACCGAACAACGAGTCGTGAATCTCGATACCAACAGCACCGGCCTGGTCGAAGAGCACGACATCGTCGAATTCGGGGCGGGACTTCGCCCGAATGCGTTCGAACGAGGAGAGGTCGAGCAGCCCTTCGGACTCACGAAAATCGACCACCACGTTCTCGTCGGGATTGAGAGACTTGCCGTCGGTGACCATGGGGTCTCCTTCGTTCGTGGGTCGAGTGAGGTACTGCTCCAACGGTACGTCTGGATTTCAACCCAGTCATGGGTCTTTTGTGTCATTTCAGTATTTTTCCGGGTATCGGCTCTCTTCTTGGTTCGGGGTGCACGTCGATCGCGCCCCCGGCACTAGGCTGCGTGCATCTCCAGAGGACCGGTGTCGGCAGTCCCGCCCCGGTCTTTCCCGCATCTGGCAGAACGCATTCCCCGGACCCCTTCCCCGGCCAGCCGGTCCCCCACCTGGAGACGAACCATGACCACCACGATGACCAATCTGGCCGCCCGAGCGGCCGGTGCGTCCAAGATCTACGGCTCCGGCGACACCGAGGTACGTGCCCTCGATGACGTCACGGTGGCGTTCGAACGGGGCAGGTTCAGTGCCATCATGGGCCCTTCGGGATCGGGCAAGTCCACCTTGATGCATTGCCTCGCCGGGCTGGACGACCTCACCTCCGGCTCGGTCTACATCGGCGACACCGAGCTCGGGTCCTTGTCCGAGAACGACCTCACCCTCCTGCGCCGAACGAGCGTCGGGTTCGTGTTCCAGGCCTTCAACCTGATCCCGACCCTCACCGCCCGGGAGAACATGGTGCTGCCGATGACGCTGGCCGGCACCAAGCCCGACGAAGCGTGGGTCGATCAGATCGTCACCACCGTGAACCTGGCCGACCGCATGGATCACCGCCCGAGCGAACTCTCCGGTGGTCAGCAGCAGCGGGTCGCGGTGGCTCGAGCGCTGGCCTCCCAGCCCGACATCATCTTTGCCGACGAACCGACCGGCAACCTCGATTCCCGCAGCGGGGCCGAGATCCTCAACTTCATGCGCAATGCCGTCGACGACCTGGGCCAGACCATCGTGATGGTCACCCACGACCCCGTCGCCGCGGCGTACAGCGACCGGGTCGTCGTGCTGGCCGACGGAAAGATCGTCGACGAGATCCTCGAACCCACCGCCGACACCGTCTTCGACAAGCTGAAGGCGCTGGGCGACTAGCACATGCTCCGGCACACCCTGCGCTCGATCACCTCGAACAAGGCGCGGTTTCTCCTCACCACCCTCGTCGTCGTTCTGGGGGTCACCTTCGTCGTCGCGTCGTTTGCGCTGGCCGACTCGTTGCGCGACACCTTCGGTCAGCTCTCGGCCGACGTCAACGAAGGAATCGACGTTCAGATCCAGGCGATCGACGAATTCGACGTCGCCGGGCAGACCGGCAACAACCTGCCGGTGCCCGCATCGGTTCTCGACGACGTCCGTCAGCTCGATGGCGTCAACAACGCGGCCGGCGGCATCTTCTTCTTCTCCACCTTTCCGATCGACGGGCAGGGCCGGTCACCCGGTGGGCAGGATCTGTCGACCGCGGTGAACTTCAGCGGGGTCCAGAGCCTCGACAAGCTGGTGGTCCTCGCCGGTGAAGCGCCGGTCGGCCCCGATCAATTCGCGTTGAGTCCGGCGGCGTTCGAAGAGTTCGATTTCGAGATCGGCAACCGCTACGCGATCGAATCGACCGCCACCGGCCGCTACGAGATGGAGCTGGTCGGCGAAATCCGATTCGGGCTCGAAGACGATGCGTCGCTGGGCGGCATCCTCGTCACCTTCGACAACGAGACCGCGCAGCTGGTCTCGGGCTACGAGGACTCGTACCAACTGATCGGCGTGGAGGGCGAACCCGGTGTCGATCCCGAGCAACTGGTCGCCGACATCCAGGCCATCCTGCCCGACGGCATCGAGGCGATCACCGGTCAACAGGCCGAAGAGGACTTCAGCGAATCGTTCGAAGTGTTCATCGGACCGTTCCAGACCGTCTTGTTGGTCTTCGCCTTCATCGTCTTGTTCGTCTCGACGTTCATCATCAACAACACCTTCAACATCATTCTCGGGCAGCGGGTTCGCGAGCTCGGCATGCTGCGGGCCCTCGGGGCGACCGGCCGCCAGGTGCGCGGCAGCGTGGTCGGCGAGGCGCTGATCGTCGGCATTGCGGCCACCGCCCTGGGTATCGGGCTCGGCCTGCTCGGCGCGCTCGGCCTGAAGGCGATACTCGAGGCCTTCGTCGGCGATTTCCCCAGCGCCGGCGTGCCCTTGCGCCTCCGCACCATCATCTGGGCGGTGGGCCTGGGCGTGGGCTTCACCGTGCTGGCCTCGCTGTTGCCGGCCTGGAAGGCATCGCGCATCCCGCCGATCGCGGCCCTGCGGGAGGAGATCTCGATCGGCTCCAGGTCGTCGCGGGCTCGGACGATCTTCGGCGTCGTCTTGGCCATCGTCGGCATCGCTGCGGCAGTCGGCGGCCTCACCGGCAGCGGCGGGGTCCAGGCCACCCTCAGCCTGCTCGGGTTCGGCGCGGCCGTGATCTTCCTCGCGGTGGCCATCCTCGCCCCGTTGTTCGCGGGACCGGTGGTTTCGTTCCTCGCCGCCCCGCTGCCCAAGCTGTTCGGCACCCCCGGCGCCATCGCCCGCGAAAATGCTCGGCGCAGCCCTCGACGCACCGCCGCCACCGCCATCGCCCTCACCATCGGCCTCGCCCTGGTCACCCTGGTCACCGTCGTCGCGGCGTCGCTCAAGCAATCGGTCAACGACACCCTCGAATCCGCCGTCGCCGGCGATTTCGTGATCTTCGCCGACGGAGGCAACGGCATCCCGCCGGCCCTGGCCGACGAGCTCCGCACGCTGGACGAACTCGATGCGGTCGTGCGCGAGCGGTTCGAAACCGTGCGGTTCAACGGCGAGATCACCGACCTCGAAGGCTCGACCATGGAGTTGATCGAGGAGGTCGTCCGGATCGACGTCGTCGAGGGCTCGACAGCGGCCGGCGACCCCGCCCGCCGGGTGGCGATCTCGACCGAGTACGCCGAAGAGGCGCAGCTCGGCGTCGGCGACTTCGTGCCGATCGAGTTCGCCGAGGGCGGCATGGCCGACCTCGAGGTCGTGGCGATCTACGCCGACGACACGTGGTACGGCGACCGCTTCCTCGACATCGCCGTGCTCGACGAGTTCGGCAGCAACCGGGCCGACGGTGATTTCCTGCTGAGCCTGGCCGAGGGCGTCACCGTCGAAGTAGCTCGGCCGGCGATCGAGGCGGCCCTCGGCGACAGCCCCTTGGCCGGCCTCCGCACCCGCGAAGAAGCGATCGGCGAATTCCAGGGATTCATCGACATCATCTTGACCATGGCCACCATCTTCCTGGGCTTCGCGTTGTTGATCGCCATCATCGGCATCGTCAACACCCTCACCCTCAGCGTGATCGAACGCACCCGCGAAATCGGCTTGCTCCGGGCCGTCGGTATGACCCGGCGCCAGTCGCGCAAGATGATCCGCTGGGAGGCCGTTGCGATCGCGTTGTTCGGCGCAGTGCTGGGCATCATCTTGGGGATGATCTTCGGCTTCGCCATCGTGGAGGCAGTCCCCGACGACTTCATCGGAACGCTCGTCGTGCCGTGGGTCCGCATCGTGTTCTTCTTGGTCGCCGCCGTCCTGCTCGGCATGGTCGCGGCCTTCCTGCCCGCCCGCCGCGCTTCCAAGATGAACGTGCTCGAAGCGATCGCCCACGAGTAGCCGCCCATGCTGCGCATCACCGTCAAGGGCATTCTCGATCACGGCATTCGCTTTGCGCTGACCTGCTTCGCGGTGATCGTCGGTGTGGCGTTCCTGGTCGGCACCTTCGTCCTGACCGACAGCTTGCGCGACTCGCTCAACGACCTGGCCAACGACATCGTCGGCCGCGATGTCGATCTCGTCGTGCGCACGAGCCTGGGGGAGGTCGACAGCCAGGGCCTCACCTTCAATCGATTGCCGCTGCCCGAAGGGGTGCTCGATGTGGTCGCGGCGGTGCCCGGCGTCAAGAACGTCGAGGGCCGCGTCACCGCACCCAACGTCACCCCCATCGACGGCGAGGGCGAGGTGCTCGAAACCCGGGGGCCTCCGTTGCTCGGCATGAACTACAGCGTTGTCGAAGGGCTCGACCGCCTGCACATCCAGCCCGGTGGCCGCGCCCCCGAGTACCGGGGCAGTTTCCGCGACCCGGGGTACGTGGGCGAGTTCATCATCGACCAATTCGTGGTCGACCGGTACGCCTTCGAGATCGGCCAGGTCTACCGCATCACCGCCGGCAACGGCACCGCCAGCTTCCGCCTCGTCGCCATCGCCACCTACGGCAATCCGGAGAAATCGGCCTCGATCGGCGCACTGATCACCGGGTTCGACGAACAGACCGCCCAGGAGTTCCTCGGATCGTTCGCCGCATACTCCGAGATCGTCGTCACCCTCGAGGACACCGCCGACCCCGATGCCGTTCGGGCCGCGATCGAAGCGGCCGCGGAAGAGCAGAAGCAGGCGATCGGCACCGAGTACTTCCTGACCCTGCTGGCCAATCCCGAAGAGATCCCCGCCGGCATCCGCGCCCAGATCGAGGAAGGGGGCGGGGGCACCGACCTGACCGAGGCGCAGGAGGAACTGGCCAAGACCCGCGTCGAGGCCGTCACGGCCCAGCAGGCGATCGAGGAAGCCCAATCGCAGTTCGACGAGGTGCTGGACATCCTCTCGGGCGTGCTGTTGGGCTTCGCGCTGATCGCCGTAGTGGTCAGCGCGTTCATCATCTCCAACACCTTCACCATCGTGTTGGGCCAGCGCACCCGCGAGCTCGGCCTCCTGCGGGCCCTGGGGGCGACCGGGCGCCAGGTCAGCCAATCGGTGGCGCTCGAGGCCCTGATCGTCGGCTTGGTCTCGACCGTGATCGGCATCGCGCTCGGGTATGGATTGGGCGGTCTGCTGAAGTGGCTGCTGACGGTACTCGACTTCGGCCCGCAGGCCGGCGGGCTCCCGCTGCGGCCCCGCACGATCCTGCTGTCATTCGTCATCGGCATCGGTGTCACCATGCTCTCGGCCATTCTCCCGGCCTGGCGCGCCCGGCGGGTGTCGCCGATGGCCGCCCTACGAGAGGATGCGCGACTGCCGCCGGGCAGCTTGCGCCGTCGCACGGTGCTCGGTGCGATCGTGCTGGCCGTCGGCATCGGCCTGGCCATCTATGGATTGCTCGCCGACCCCGAGACCAACACCCTCATCGCCGTGCTCGCGTTCGGCGCCCTGTGCGTGTTCGGCGGCGTCTACATGCTCAGCCCGCTGACCGCTCGACCCATCACCCGGGCCCTCAGCTCGCGTATCGCCGGCGCGATCTTTCTCGGACTCGCCGGTCTGTTGGCCTTGGGAGCGGTCGGCTCGGTCTTCTTCGCCGCCATCCAGTTCGCCGACGGGGCGTATCCAGCCGGCGCGGCCACCCTGTTGCTCGGCGCACCGCTGCTCGGTTACTGCGGCAACAGCTTGGCCCGTTCCGGGCTCGACAACTTCGACGTGGTGGGCCGGCTGGCGGCCGACAACGCGGGCCGTAGCCCTCGACGCACGGCGTCGACCGCCGCGTCACTCACCATCGGGCTGGCCCTCGTCGCGACCGTCGCCGTCGTGGCCGACTCGGTATTGACCTCGTTTCGCGACACCCTCGACAACAGCGTCGAAGCCGACTACTTCGCCTTCGTCAACACGTTCGACCCCACCGCCGGGTTCAGCCCGGAGGGCACCGAGCAACTGCGCTCGCTGACCGAAGGCGACCAACCGGTGCTCGACACCGTCGTGCCCTTCCGTTTCGCCATCGATGCCGCCGACATCGGGGGCGAGGACAACGACAGCGACGTGTTGGCCACCGATCTCGCCAACCTCACCACCCACATCAATGCCGACATCATCGAGGGGGGCACCGAGGGAACCGGCCGGCGCTCGGTGCTGTTGCACACCGACGCGGCCGAGGAGTTCGCGGTCGGCGTCGGCGACACCATCGAGGTCGAGTTTCCCGGCAACCGTGGCGACGACTTCACCGTTGCGGCGATCTACGCCGACTCCACCATCTTGGGCAACTACACCTTCGACATCGTCGCGTTCGACGAGTTCCTGCCCGCGGTGCCCGATGCCTTCGTCACCCTGACCCTCGCCGAATCGATCCGCGACACCGACGACGAAGTCGTCCTCGAGTTCGCCGAGAACTCGATCGTGCGTTCGCTGCGCGACTTCCCCCAGGTGATCGTGCAGGACCGGGACACCTTCCAGGAGGGCCAGGAACAACAGCTGGCTTCGATCCTCGCCATCATCGTGGTGTTCCTCGGCCTCACGTTCGTCATCGCGGTGATTGGCATCGCCAACACCTTGGCCCTCTCGGTCTTCGAGCGCACCCGCGAGATCGGCCTGCTGCGGGCGGTGGGAATGACCCGCGGCCAGGCCCGCCGCTCGATTCGCTCGGAATCGATTCTGGTCGCGTTGTTCGGCGGGCTGTTGGGCCTGGCCATCGGGCTGGCCTTCGGCGTGATCATCGCCGCCGCGCTCCCCGAGACGTTCATCGATCGCATCACCATTCCGTGGCTGCAGTTGGCCGGCTTCCTGATCGCGACGATCGTGTTCGGCCTGCTTGCGGCGATCTTCCCGGCGCGCCGGGCCGCCCGCATGAACGTGCTCGAGGCGATTAGTCACGAATAGGCGCCAACCGAGGTCATCATTGTCACACCTCGCGCCTACGCTCGTTCCATGGCCGATGGCGGCGCCCTCGACGCGTTCTCCGAGCCGGTTCGCACCTGGTTCTCGCACACTTTCCCCGCGCCGACCGCCGCGCAGGAACAGGGCTGGCCGTCGATCTCGTCGGGCCAGCACAGCCTGATCCTGGCCCCCACCGGTTCGGGCAAGACCCTCACCGCTTTTCTGTGGGGCATCGATCAGCTGATGACCGCGCCGGTGCCCGAGCGCGAGGCCCGCACCCGGCTGCTCTACATCTCGCCGCTGCGAGCCCTGGCCGTCGACGTCGAGAAGAACCTGCGCGCCCCCCTGCTCGGGGCCCAGCTCGCAGCCGAACGACTGGGGATCGACGTGCACCAACCGACGGTCGGCATGCGCACCGGCGACACGCCGGCCGACCAGCGTCGCAAGCTCATCCGTAACCCGCCCGACATCTTGATCACCACGCCCGAGTCGCTGTACCTGATGCTCACCAGCCAGGCCCGCGAGACCCTGCGCAGCGTGCAATGGATCATCGTCGACGAGATCCACGCGCTGGCCGCCACCAAGCGCGGCGCCCACCTCGCCTTGTCGCTCGAGCGGCTCGAACAGATTGCCGCCGAGCCCGACGGCGGTTCCCACCAGCGAAGGGGCCCCCAGCGCATCGGCCTGTCGGCCACCCAACGCCCGCTCGACGAGATCGCCCGCTTTCTCGGCGGCTTCGCGGTCGACGGCGAGACCCGCGCGGCCCGACCGGTCAGCATCGTCGATGCCGGCGTCACCAAACAGATGGACGTCGAAGTGGTCGTTCCGGTCGAGGACATGGGCGAACTCGGCGTGGCGGTCGAGGGACCCGACGGCGAAGCCGATGGCTCGGTTCGGCGCAGCATCTGGCCGGCCATGCACCCCCACCTTCTCGAACTCATCCAGCAACACCGCTCGACGCTGGTGTTCGTCAACGCCCGCCGGCTGGCCGAACGTCTGGCCACCCGCTTGAACGAGCTGGCCTATGTCGCCGAACACGGCAGCGGCGATGCGGCCCTCGCGGTGGGCGACGAGCAACACGGCACGCCGCCACCACCGGTCGACAGCCAGACCGGCCTGGTCCGGGCCCACCACGGCTCGCTGTCGCGCGAGAAGCGGCTCGACATCGAAAACCAGCTCAAGTCGGGCCAGCTCAAGGGCTTGGTCGCGACCAGTTCGCTCGAACTCGGCATCGACATGGGCGCGGTCGATCTCGTGATTCAGGTCGAATCACCGGGGGCCGTGTCGCGCGGCCTGCAGCGCATCGGGCGGGCCGGCCACCAGGTCGGCGAACCGAGCAAGGGCAAGCTGTTCCCCAAACATCGCGCCGACCTCATCGAAGCAGCGGTCGTGGTCCACCGCATGCAGTCCGGCGAGATCGAACACACCAGCTACCCCCGCAACCCGATCGACGTGCTGGCCCAACAGATCGTTGCCATGTGCGCCCTCGACGAATGGTCGGTCGACGACGTCGCCGATCTGGTTCGCGGTGCGGCCAACTTCGCCGACCTTTCCGACGACGTCTTGCACAACACCCTCGATCTCCTGGCCGGCCGCTACCCCTCCGAGGAGTTCAGCGAGCTGCGGCCCCGCATCGTGTGGGATCGCCTCGGCGGGGTCATCCGGGGCCGCAAGGGCGCGCAGCGATTGGCCGTCACCAGCGGCGGCACCATCCCCGATCGTGGCCTGTTCGGCGTGTTCCTGCCCGACGGCACCCGGGTCGGCGAACTCGACGAGGAAATGGTCTACGAAAGCCGCCCGGGCGAGACCTTCCTGCTCGGCGCCTCCACCTGGCGCATCGAGGACATCACCTTCGAGCGCGTGATCGTCACGCCGGCTCCGGGGCAACCGGGCAAGATGCCGTTCTGGCATGGAGACGGTCCGGGGCGACCACTCGAACTGGGGCGCGCCATCGGCGAGTTCGTGCGGACCATCCGCACCGACCCCGAGCCCATCACCACCCTGCAGGCCGACTACGCACTCGATCCCCTCGCCGCCGAGAACCTGATGATGTTCCTCGACGAGCAGGCCGAAGCCACCGGGGCCGTGCCCGACGATCGCACCATCGTGGTCGAGCGGTTCCGCGACGAGATCGGCGACTGGCGGGTGTGCGTGCTGTCGCCGTTCGGCGCTCAGGTGCACGCTCCCTGGGCCATGGCCCTGCAGCACCGGCTCCAGACCGAATGGGGCCAATCGGTCGAGATGCTCTGGAGCGACGACGGCATCGTGCTGCGGTTGCCCGAAGCCATCGACGACGTTCCCCTCGACGAGCTCATCTTCGACCCCGACGAGATCGCCGACATCGTCATCGGCCAGCTGCCCAATACTGCGATGTTCGCGGCCCGTTTCCGCGAGTGCGCCGGCCGCGCCCTGCTCCTGCCCCGCCGGCGCCCCGATCAGCGCACGCCGCTGTGGCAGCAGCGCCAGCGTGCGGCCAACCTGCTGTCGGTCGCGGCCAAGTACCCGACGTTCCCGATCCTGCTGGAGGCGACCCGCGAGTGCATCAACGATGTGTTCGACGTACCGGCCTTGCGCAGCCTCCAGGCCGATCTGAACAACCGCAAGATCCGCATGATCGCGGTCGACACCCCGAGAGCGTCGCCGTTCGCTTCGTCGCTCCTGTTCGGCTGGATCGCCGTGTACATGTACGAAGGCGATGCGCCCCTGGCCGAGCGACGGGCGACCGCGCTGGCCCTCGATCGCGAACTCCTGCACGATCTCCTCGGTGCCGAAGAACTGCGCGAGTTGCTCGACGCCGAGGTCCTGGCCGATCTCGAGCTCGAACTTCAGCGCCTGGTCCCCAACCGCCACGCCCGCGACCCCGACGAACTCCACGATCTCCTGCGCATCCTGGGCCCACTCAACCGACTCGAGCTGGAAGCCCGGGTCGCCGATCAGGCCGCGCTGCCCACCTGGATCGAGCAACTGATCGCCGATCGCCGCATCATCGAGGTCAGCGTCGCCGGCGACGCCCGCGTCGCGGCCAGCGATGACGCGGCGCGGCTACGCGACGGGCTTGGCGTCGCGCTACCGATCGGATTACCCGGCGTCTTCACCGATCCGGTGCCCGACCCGCTGGCCGATCTGGTCGTTCGCTACGCCCGCACCCACGGCCCGTTCCTGGCCGAGGAGATCGCCGCCCGGTACGGGGCACCGGTCGACCGCATCCGGCCGGTACTCGACCGCCTGACCGCCGAAGGCACGCTCGTCCGTGGCGAGTTTCGCCCCGGTGGCGTCGACCGCGAGTGGTGCGACGACGACGTCTTGCGCCAGCTGCGCCGCCGATCGCTCGCGGCACTACGGCGCGAGGTCGAACCGGTCGACGGCGAGACGCTGGCCCGCTTCCTGCCGCAGTGGCAGGGCGTCGGCGTGCCGCGTCGCGGGCCCGATGGTCTGGCCGAGGTCATCGCCACGCTGCAGGGCGCCGCTCTGCCCGCCTCCGTACTCGAACGCGACATCTTGCCGGCCCGCATGGCCAGCTACCGGCCGGCCGACCTCGACGCCCTGTGCACCTCGGGTGACGTCGTCTGGGTCGGCGCCGGCACGGTCGGCGCCAAGGATGGACGGGTGCGTCTGGTCTTTCGCGACCAAGCCGGGTTGCTGATCCCGCGCGCGGCCGAGGACGACACCGTCGACCCCCACCACCAAGCGATCCTCGAGCAGCTCGCCCAGCGCGGCGCGCTCTTCTGGCCCGACATCCAGCAGGCCGTCGCCGATGCCGATCTGGCCTACGACGACCCCACCGTGCTCGCCGCACTGTGGGATCTCGTCTGGGCCGGGCACATCACCAACGACTCGCTCGCCCCGCTGCGGGCCCTGGCCAGCCGCAGTCGCCGATCGAGCAAGGCCTCGGGTCGCGCCCGGCGGCGTGGCGGTGGCCTTCGCCGGCTCGGGCCACCCGAAGCGGCCGGACGTTGGTCGCTCGTGGCCCCGCTGCTGTTCGAGGCCTCCGTGACCGAAATCGCCCACGCCAAGGCCGCCCAGCTGCTCGATCGGTACGGCG
>JABDJW010000416.1 GCA_013002375.1 Acidimicrobiales bacterium
GGCAAGGACAGCATCGTGATGCTGCACCTCGCGATGAAGGCGTTCCATCCGTGCAAGTTGCCGTTCCCGATCATGCACATCGACACGGGCCACAACTTCCCCGAGGTGCTCGAGTTCCGCGATCAGCGGATGGAAGAGACCGGCTCGCGTTTGGTGGTCGCCTCGGTGCAGGACGCCATCGACGACGGCCGCGTCAAAGAAGAAACCGGCCCTCGGGCTTCGCGGAATCAGCTGCAAATCGTGCCGCTGCTCGACGCGATAGAAGAACACAAGTTCGGCGCCCTCTTCGGCGGGGCTCGCCGCGACGGGAAAAGGCGCGGGCCAAGGAACGCTTCTATTCGTTCCGGGACGAGTTCGGTCAGTGGGATCCCAAGAATCAGCGGCCCGAGTTGTGGAACCTCTACAACGGCAAGGTCAAGCAGGGCGAGAACATCCGGGTCTTCCCGATCTCCAACTGGGCCGAGCTCGACATCTGGCAGTACATCGCCGAGGAGAACATCGCCCTGCCCGGCGTCTACTTCGCCCACGAGCGCGAGGTCTTCGAACGCGACGGCATGCTGTTGGCGGTCAGCGAGTACATCTCGCTGATGGACGACGAGAAGCCGTTCGTCGAGAAGGTGCGCTACCGCACCGTCGGCGACATGAGCTGCACCGGTGCGGTCGAATCCGATGCCGACACGCTCGACAAGATCATCGAAGAGGTATCCGCCACCCGCATCACCGAACGGGGCGCCACCCGCGCCGACGACCGGGTTTCCGAAGCGGCCATGGAGGATCGTAAGAAGAAGGGCTACTTCTAGTGAGCACTCCAGGATTCGCATCGATACGACCCAGCGGTGCTGTGGATCGTAAGAAGAAGGGCTACTTCTCGTGACGGAGATTCTTCGTTTCGCGACCGCGGGTTCGGTCGACGACGGCAAGTCGACCCTCATTGGTCGCATGCTGTACGACACCAAGACGATCTTCCAGGATCAACTGGAAGCGGTCGAGCGCACGTCGGAGCAACTCGGCAACGAGCACACCAACCTGGCGCTGCTCACCGACGGTCTGCGGGCCGAACGCGAGCAGGGCATCACCATCGATGTCGCCTACCGCTACTTCTCGACCCCGCACCGCAAGTTCATCATCGCCGACACGCCGGGCCATGCGCAGTACACCCGCAACATGGTCACCGGTGCCTCGACCGCCGACTTGGCCATCGTGTTGATCGATGCCCGCAAGGGTGTGCTCGAGCAATCGCGCCGCCATGCGTTCATCGCTTCGTTGTTGCGCATCCCCCACCTGGTGCTGGCGGTGAACAAGATGGATCTCGTCGACTACAGCGAGGAACAGTTCACCAAGGTCATGAACGAGTTCCGCGAGTTCGCCATTCGTCTCGACATCCACGATCTCACCTTCATCCCGATCTCGGCCCTGCACGGCGACAACGTGGTCGATCGCAGCGAGAACATGCCGTGGTACGAGGGCAGCCCGCTGCTGCATCACCTCGAGACCGTGCACATCGCGTCCGACCGCAACCTGATCGACGCCCGCCTGCCGGTGCAGTACGTACTGCGGCCGCAGAGCGACGCCTACCACGACTACCGGGGTTACGCCGGCACGATCAGCGGTGGCGTCATGAAGCCGGGTGACGAAGTCGTCGTCTTGCCGTCAGGTTTCGAGAGTCGCATCAAGTCGATCGACACCTACGACGGTCCGGTCGAGGAAGCGTTCTCGCCCATGGCGGTCAGCGTCACCCTCGAAGACGACATCGACATCTCGCGCGGCGACATGATCTGCCGACCGAACAACCAGCCCACCGTCACCCAGGACGTCGAGGCCATGGTCTGTTGGATGACGTCGGAATCCAAGCTCGAACCCCGCCGCAAGCTGGCCATCAAGCACACCACCCGCGAAGCGCGCTGCATGGTCAAAGATGTCCAGTACCGCCTCGACATCAACACCCTGCATCGCGACGAGGACAGCGAGGTGCTCGAACTCAACGAAATCGGACGGGTTTCGCTGCGCACCACGGTGCCGTTGTTCTTCGACAAGTACCGGCGCAACCGCGAAACCGGCAGCTTCATCTTGATCGATGAGGACACCAACAACACGGTCGGCGCCGGCATGATCCTCGGCGAGACGCAGTAAGCGAACCCTTTGTCTGAGGAGCACCGGCCCGAGGTCACGCCCAATACGGTCTGGCATCCGGGTCACTTCTCGCGCGCCGATCGCTACGCCGCGCTCGGCGCAATCGGTGCCACGGTGTGGTTCACCGGGCTGTCGGGCTCGGGCAAGTCGACCGTCGCGGTCGAAGTCGAACGGCTGCTGGTCGAATCCGGGCAAGCGGCGTACCTGCTCGACGGCGACAATCTGCGCCAGGGGCTCAACGGCGATCTCGGCTTCTCGGCCGAGGATCGCGACGAGAATGTCCGCCGGGTGGCGGAGGTCGCTCGGCTCATGGCCGATGCCGGCACCGTTTCGCTGGTGCCGTTGGTCTCGCCCTACCGGGCGGCGCGCGATCGAGCCCGGGAGATCCACGGCATCGCCGATGTTCCCTTCTACGAGGTCTTCATCGATACCCCGATCGAGATCTGCGAACAACGCGATCCAAAGGGGCTGTACGCCAAGGCCCGCGCCGGCGAGATCAAGAACTTCACCGGCATCGACGATCCCTATGAGGCCCCGCTGGCTCCCGAGCTGGTGCTGACGCCCGAAGACGGTGATCCGATCGCCCAGGCCTCCAAGGTGCTCGGCCTCCTCGGTCGATAGACCGAAGGCCACCCCGCTCGGAGGGAGCGGGGCCTAGGCTGCACACGCTGTGGCCCTCGAAGCACCAGCGGCCGTGGTCGCACGAGAACGTCGGGCGACGATTGCGCTCTTTGTCGCCACCGTGGCCTACTTCACCGTCGGCGGAATCTCGTTTCCGGTCTTGCCGCTCCTGGTCGAGCAGCGACTCGATGGCCAGGAGAGCGAAGTCGGGCTGGTCTTCGGCGCGTTCGCGGTAGGCATGTTGGCTCTGCGTCCGTTTGTCGGGTACGTGGCCGACCGGTTCGGCCGCCGCAACAACGTGCTGGTCGGTTGCCTGGTGGTCGGGCTGACCCAACTCCTGGTCGTGCCGGCTGCCGACGCCGGATTGTGGCCGCTGCTGACCGTGCGCTTCTCCTCGGGCGCTGCCGCTTCGTTCGTCTTCGTGAGCTTGGCCACGATTGCCTCCGAGCTACCGAGCGAGGAGCGTCGCGCCGGCGTCTACGGCGTTTTTGCAGCTATGACCTTCGTGGGATTCGGCATCGGACCGGTGATTGGTGAGTTCGTCAATGACCGCCTCGGATTCGCCGAGGCCTTTGCCGTGGCGGCCGGTTTTGGCATCGTCGCCGCGATGTGCGGTCTGCTGATCGGTGAGACCAAGCCGCCGGAGGTCGAACCCCGGCTCGAGGGTTTGTCCGACGTGGTGCACCCGGTCGGGGCCCGCCTCGGCTTGGCCAATTTCGTGGCCATGATCGCCTTCATGAGTTTTCAAGGGTTCATCGCGCTCTGGGCCGACGAGCTCGGCGTCGGGTCCGCTGGGCTGTTGCTGTTCATCTTCTCGTTCACCGCGATGGCGTTGCGCATTGGCACGAGCGGGTTGAACGTGACCTCTCGGCGGTTCGCGGCGGGTTCGATGGCGTATGGGGCGATCGCGATCGGCATGTTGGTCGCGGCCGTCGCGAACGGGTTGGCGATGTTGGTGCTGTCGGCCGTCGTGCTGGGCGCCGGAATGTCGTTGATCACGCCACTGCTCTTCCTCGGTGGTGCCGAGAGCGCCCCCGAAGCCGACCGTGCCCGGGTGCTGTCGACCATTACGTTCTGCAACGATCTCGGGGTCTCGGCCGGCGTACCGATTCTGGGCTATGTCGCCGAGCTGGCCGGCTTTCGATGGATGTACCTGACCGGCATGGGATTCGCCCTCTTCGGGCTGGCCGTCTTTCGCTCGCCGGTCGTCGCCGGCCTGCCGGGCTTCCCGCGCGGCGCGGAAGCCGCGGTCGCCAAAGAAGCGGGTTAGCCCTTTTCGGCGGGCTTGCCGTAGGGCTGTTTGGCCGTCTTGTAGCAGTCGGCGTGGTAGTGGTCGACCCGCTCCCAGACACCCTTGGTGTAGATGTTGCAGATCACCTGCTGGTTGCGCATGCGGGCCTGGAACTTCACCCGTTCACCGCACACCACGCAGTCGACCTGGCTACCGGGCTCGACCAACCGGATCGCGGCTCGTGATTTCCAGACTTGCTTCTTGGCCCGAGCCGTCTTCTTCTTGGCGGTCGCCTTCTTGGTTGTCGCCTTCTTGGTGGGAGCCTTCTTGACCGCTGCCTTCTTGCTCGTGGCCTTCTTGGCCGAAGTTTTGGACTTGGAGGCGCCGCGCTTTTTGGCAGCTGTCTTGGTAGCCATGGGCTTCTATCGGCGGTTGCCCGACCGAGTTGAGCTTGCGGCTATCTGACTCGTCGTTTCTTCGGGGTATCAGCGGGCGAGGGGTTTGTAGGTGATGCGTTCCGGGCGCATGGCCTCGGCGCCGAACTCGCGCTGCATGTAGTCGGCGTATTCGCTGAAGTTGCCCTCGAACCAGCGTACGACCGAGTTGCCCTCGAAGGCGAGCACGTGGGTGGCGACCCGGTCGAGGAACCAGCGATCGTGGCTGATGATCACCGCGCAGCCCGGGTAGGCGTCGAGGCCGTCCTCGAGGGCCCGAAGCGTGTCGACATCGAGATCGTTGGTCGGTTCGTCGAGCAGTAACACGTTGCCGCCCGATTTCAGCACCTTGGCCAGGTGGACGCGGTTGCGCTCGCCGCCGGAGAGGTCGCCGACGCGTTTCTGCTGCTCGGAGCCCTTGAAGTTGAAGCGCCCGACGTAGGCGCGCGACGGGACCTCGTAGCGGTCGACGCTGATTATGTCGTGGCCGCCGGAGATCTCCTCCCAGACGCTCTTGCTGCCATCGAGGTGGTCGCGGCTCTGGTCGACGTAGCCGAGCTGCACGCTGTCGCCGATGCGCAGCGTGCCGGCGTCGGGCTGCTCCTGGCCGGTGAGCAGCTTGAAGAGCGTGCTCTTGCCGGCGCGGTTCGGGCCGATGACGCCGACGATGCCGCCCTGCGGCAGGTTGAACGACAGGTCGTCAATGAGC
>JABDJW010000041.1 GCA_013002375.1 Acidimicrobiales bacterium
GGCCTCGACGGCGCCAGCGATGCGCTGACCGTCGAGGACTAATCGCAGATCGGCAGGAAGGGCACGCCGACGTCGGTGATCGGATCGTCAGCAGTTTCGGCTGCGAGCGTGAATCCGCCGGCGTCGAGCAGGTACAGGAATCCGATGTCGAACGATTCGACGCCATAGGCCGCCTCGGCCTCGGCGAGCCGATCGCCGAGCTCGACCGAACCGGGTAGGTGCACCTGCCCGGGCCCGACGCTTCCGGTCGCGTTGGCGCTGATGAACCAGTGCGAGAGCCGACCGGGGTCATCCTCGCTGGTCCGGGTGAACACCGCAGCCACCACACCCCACCGCAGCAGCTTCTCGTCGGCGAAGGTGTTGCCATCGAGCGGACAACCGGCGGTCCAGCCGGTGTCGAGGTCGACCGGGCCGAAGGCGCGGAGCAGCCGATCGGTCGCGACGTCGGCGTCGGTCTCGAGCGCAACACCGACCAGTGCTCCGCTCGGCAGAACCTCGAGCGTTGGCGGTGACACGGCCCGACCCGGCGGGGCCAGCCCAACCTCGATGTCCGGTGGGGTCGAACCCGCGATGAACGAGCTGGTCGAAAGCAACTCGGCGCCTCCGTCGCCCGCCTCGTAGAAGACATCGCTGTCGCGCAGGTTCACCAGCTTCTGACCAGCCGCTGGGCCCAGTGGACGCACCTGGTTCAGCGGTCCGGCATCTACACGCTCCCACCGCTGGCCAAGGTCATCGAACCGGTACAGGGCTGGTGGCATGGCGACATCACAGATCGATTCTGCATCCGAGGACCAGAACAACTCGAAGATGGCGAACACGGAATCGCCGTTCCAGAACGCGTCGAAGGTCCGAAGCTCGTGACCAACGAGCTGCTCCGCATCAACGAGCGCCGGCAGCTCGGTCAAAACGCCGGTCGAGAGGTCGAGCGTCGTGACGACCTCGTGGTGCGAACAGGTCCCGCCGCGTTGGCCGGCACCGACGAAAACCAACTCGGAGCCATCCGGACTCGCTTGCCACCCGTGGATCGGTGCGTTGTACGGCAGGGCTGCGATGAGGCGGCTCGCGCCGGAGTCGGGGGTGACCGCCCAGATCTCCTGGGGACCGCCGTAGGCCGAGGGCCCCACCGGGTCGGCGACCAGCACCACGACCTCGGTACCGGTGGCGGCGACGACCGAGCCGAACGCGGCGAAGTCGACTGCGGGCGGAGGGATCTCGTCGGGAACAACCGTCGCGTCGAGCGTGTCGCGGTCGAGCGCCAGCAGCTCGCGATCGCCGGTCATCGTGTAGTACCGGCCATCGAGCTCCGCGATGCCCTGGCAGGCCGGGCAGGCGGTCGTCCTCACCGCGCCGGATGCGGTGTGCGCCTGAACCTCGCCGGTGGTGACCAGCACGACATCGCGATCGTCGCCCACCCAATATGCCTGGGGGATCTCGCCCGAAACCGGGCCGAGCAACCGCCGGTCCTGGCCGTCGATCTCCCAGGCGCCGTCCTCGGCGAGGTAGACCGCCTGGACGCGAGTGAGCCGGCCATCCCGCACCGAGCTCGCGTCGCTGGACGACGGGGCCGATTCGGGCGACGCGGTCGACGGCGGTGAGGTCGACCCTTCGGGGTCGGTGACCACGGATTCGGCCGGCTCGGTCAGCTCGATGTCGGTGCCGCTACAACTGGCCACGAGCAGCGCCAGCGCCCCGATCAGGGCGAGCGCCGTCAGGCGGTTTCGGGGCATCCGGTCCGGTCGAGGCATCCGCCAAGCGTAGTGACCAGAGACCAACCGCTGCGGTCAGCACCAACAGCGCGCTCCCCCACCACACCCACATCGCCAACGGCCGAACCGCCAAGTCATAGTCGGCCCACCCCGCGTCGCCGGCGTTTCGAAGCACGATCTGCACGTCGGCCGCCGGGGTGGAGTGCAACGCGGTTTCGGCCAGCAACACCCCGGCATCGGGATAGCTCACGAGCGAGGGCGCGAAGCGACGACCATCGACATCGATGGCCGCAGTGACCGTGCCGCCCAGCAGATCGTCTCTCGATTCGCCGACCACGCCGATGTGCGTGAAGGTGCGGCCGGCCAGTTCGACCGATTCGCCGGGATCGAGGCGTACCGCCAGCTCGTCGGCGCCGATGGTTCCCGCCACGCCGAAGAGCAGCACCGCAAAGCCGACGTGACCGAGCACGACGGGTGGCGCAATCCGGCCACGATCGGGCGACCGCACCGTCAGATGCGCCATCGCGGCCAGCACCGCGCCGGTCCCAGCAAACATCGCTCCCGCGGCCAGCCCGGCCACGGACAGGTCGAGGGCACCGAGCACTATTCCCACCGCCAGACCCCCGAGCGCGCCGACCGCGGCTGGTGCCGTCGATCGAGGGCCGCCGGGCGCATAGGAACCGAACACCAGCGCCCCGATCGCCAACGGGGCCAGCAGCTGGGCGAAGAACTGCCCTTCGACAACACGCGCCGTGCCACCGAGCCATCGCCACACGATCGGTTGGGCGGTCCCGACGAAGACCACGACGGCCGCAACCACCGCGCCGACCGTCGCCACCGCGAGCCAGCGAGCCGCTACGGCCGGGTGCGACCGGCCCACACCGCCGCGACGGACACGGACCACCACGAGCCCGGCGGCGAGTACGGTCACCCCACCGAGCGCCCAACCCACGGCCTCCTGCTGACCGAACGCATGGACCGATGCCGTCGCGCCGGAACGGGTGAGCACTGCGCCGAAAAGCACGAGCACGAAGGGCGATGCGCTCATGGCCCGGCCGACCCGGTCGTCGAGCGCGCGCTCGGACCGTCTGGACCAGTGCAGCGCGGCTACCACCAGCAACCAGGGAACGAGCGCGGAGTTCTCGACTGGGTCCCACGCCCAGTAGCCACCCCACCCGAGTTCGACGTAGGCCCAGTTCGCTCCGGTGGCCAGACCGGCCGTGAGCAGACCCCAGGCGGCGAAGAGCGAGCGGCGAGATGCCCGCCCTCCGGCAACGACTTGGGCGAACGGCACGACCGTGGCCACCAAGCCGAGATACAGCAGCGGCGGGTGGTACACCATCGCCGGGTGTTCGAGTATCGGCGTGAGGCCCGAGCCGGCGAAGGCCGGCAACGCGAACCGCTCGAACGGGTTCACGAGGGTCACGACGACCATCGTCACCGGTGCGACGAACGCAGCGGCCACCGCTCGTTCGGCCGGCCGGCGAAGGGCGACCAGCGCGACGACTGCAAGCAGGGTCACCCACAGCAGAAGCGACCCACCGAGTCCGCCCCACAGTCCGGCGACCCGGTAGGGCCCGGCGACGCCTCGCCGGCTGTGCCCCGCGACGTACTCGAACGCGAAGTCCGACTGCCAGAACGCGACGCTCAATCGGACAGTCGCCACGACCAACGCAGCGGCCGTCGTGGCGAGCGCCCCACTCGACCAGCGGGCCGTCCGATTCCCGCCGAACCCGGCCACGATCGTCGCCGTGGCCGCGAGCACCGACACCACCAGTGCCCCGTTGGCCACCATGCACCGACGGTACCACCGCCGGTGACCACCGCTCCCCCACCCCATGGGGTCTGACCCCTATTTGCCGTTCGGGGTCTGACCCCTATTTGCCGTTTGGGGTCTGACCCCTGGTTTGACCGTCCCAAGAATCGAACGTATGTTCGGGGCATGCACCCCGGCTCGCCATCACCTCGTCCACCCACGGACCCACCGCCGATCGACCGCCACGCCATCGAACGGATCCGACGCTCGGTCGCGATGCTGCCGCCCGGCCAGAAGGCCCTCACCCGCGAAGAAGCGATGACCATGCTGCGCCAGCTCGATGCGGCTGAGGGCCGCCTCGATCACCTTCAGCAGGCGCTGAACGATCTCCTCGATCGATAGACGCCGCGACGAGCGCGCCGCCCGCCCGGACTTCAGCCCTGTTCAGCCCCGTTCAGCCCTCTTCGGCTGCTGCGGCTTCGGCGGCGCGGCGTTCCAGGTCGGCGATGAACGGCAAAACCTCGACCCCAACCGAATCGGGCAGCGTCTCGGCGATCTGATCGATGGTCCAGCGACCTTCGGGAGCCTGCATGGAACGGACCTCCTGCGGCTGACTCCAGACCGAAATCCGTGGACCGACGCAGGTGTAGATCTGTCCGTTGACCGAACGGCCCGCCTCCGACAGCAGGTACAGCACCATCGGGGCGATGTCCTCGGGGTCGCCGGTCTCGAAGTCGAACGGCACGTTCTCCGACATGCGGGTGCGGGCGACCGGCGCGATGCAGTTGGCGTTGATGGCCGGCCCACCCCGCAGCGCAATGCTCGCCGCGGTCAACGCGGCCGACTTGGTCAGACTGATGATGCCGCCCTTGGCTGCCGCGTAGTTGGCCTGCGCGGTCGACCCCATGAACGCGCCCGACGTGAAGCCGACCAACGCGCCGCCGGACTCCTGCTTGCGCATCTTGGCGAAGGCGGGCCGGAAGACATTGAAGTGGCCGTTCAGGTGCACGGCGATCACCGCGTCCCATTCCTCCGGACTCATGTTGAACAACATGCGTTCACGGAGGTTGCCGGCGACACAGACGACGCCGTCGATCGTGCCCCACGTGTCGCACGCGGCATCGATGATCTGCTGACCGACCACCGGGTCGGCAACGTCGCCCGCCACCGCGACCGCCCCGGTGCCGATCGCTTGGATCTCGGCGACGGTCGCGTCGGCAACGTCGCTCGAGGGGTTCGAGCCGTCCATGGCCACGCCGTAGTCGGCCACGACCACATTGGCCCCCTCGGCCGCAGCGGCCAGCGCCACGGCCTTGCCGATGCCGTTGCCGGCGCCGGTGACTGCGATGTTCTTGCCAGCGAGCTGGTTTGCCACAGGTTGCTTCCTTTGCCTTGTGTCTGTGTCTCGGTTGTGCGGGGCTTGGTCGACGTGCACGAGGCGATGCGTAACTTGCTCGCGTCGCGCGAACCGCTGCACCCTAGACGAGCCCCGCCGGTCGCGAAAAGGCGCCAGAATGGGCTTCCCGGGTCTACGCGCGCAGGGTGGTCGCGTTTTTCACCGTTCGCGCGTACCGTCCCACACCCCTCTGAGCGAGATCAGTAGGGTTTGACCACTTCCCCGATCGGTCCTCTACCGGTCACCCACGTCCAGCCGCCGAGATGCCATCGTGAGCAATACCGAAGCCGAGCCCCTCCGCCCGCGCCAGGCGGTCGACCGCCTGCAGCGCCGGCTCGAGACGCTCGCCGATGGCCCGCTCGACGAGGTCACCCTGTCGCTCCAGGCCCGGATCATCCTCGGCCAGCTCAGCCACCACGCGGTGCTGCTCGATCGGGCTGGTCGTATTCTCGATTCGAACGACAACCTCCTGAACGTCACCGGCACCACCCGCGAGCGGGTCGCCGGCCTCCACCTCTGGAGCGCGCCCTGGTGGCACGAGGGCGGCGGGGCCACCGACACGCTCCGGTTCCTGCTCCAACAGGCCAACAACGACGAACCGGTGCGAGCCTTGGTCGACCTGCAACACACCGGCGAGGTACTCGGTCGCAGCCACGAGGTCGTCATCAGCCCGGTAAGCGACTCCGGCGGCGAATCGGTCTTTTTTCTGGCCGAGATCCGAGACGTCGCCGATCGCCTCGCCGCCGAATCCATCATCGACGATCGCGCCCGCGACCTCCAGGCGGCCGAAGCCCGGTACCAGCTCCTCGTCGAACACTCCTCCGATCTCATCGGCCGGCACGATCTCGATGGCCGCTATGTCCATGCCAACGGCTCGTCGCTGACGGTCCTCGGGCGCACCGCCGAAGAAATGGTGGGGCAGCTGCTCGC
>JABDJW010000068.1 GCA_013002375.1 Acidimicrobiales bacterium
CCCGGCGACTACAACCCGTTGACCATCCTGCGGGGGTCCGATGCGGCTCGTTTCAAGCAACTGGCGACCCGCGAACCACCCGGCGTCGAGGACACTCGGGCCAACGTGGCGTTCCTCTGCGGCGGACTGGAGATCCCCGGGCCGCCCCGCATCAGCGAATCCGAGTTCGAACGCCTCGAAGAGATCATCGACGAAGAAGACGACGGCTAGCGCGACCCCGGGGTCAGACCCCGAACGCTGGTTTGGGGTCTGACCCCGAACGCCAAATCGGGTCTGACCCCAAAACGCCAAATGGGGTCAGACCCCGGTGGGTCGATCGGATCATTTCACGGCAGCTTTCGGTCGAGCGTTCTACTCTCGGCCTCGTGATGCGAGTTGGGCCCTGGCGGCGAATGCGGGACATGAACCGGTACACGGCGACCGGCGTCTTCTTCCTTCTGGCGTCGGTGCTCAGCCTGTCCAGCCAGGTAGGCCCGATCTGGAAGGCGTCGATTCGACAGATCGCCGACATCGGGCGGGCCATCGAATCGTTGTTGCCGTTCAACGTGATCGACCGTCAGGACATCCCGTTCCAGCCCGACGAGATCGGCCACCTTCTGCTGTGGGGCGGCGGCATGGTCGTGCTCGGGCTGCTGCGCCGATCGGTCAAGACCGACGTGATCGCCGTTGGCCTGTTCGGGGCATCGGTCGGCTTCGAGTTCCTGCAGGCGACCATCACCACCAGCCGGTCGCTTCAGATCACCGACATTGCCGCCAATGGCTTCGGCATCGTCCTCGGACTGTGCATCGTCGTGTTTGTGGACGCGATTGGCCGGCGGCCGAAACTCGTCGACACGACGGCCTGACCGGCCGGCGTTGCGAGATCCCTAGCGAGGCGGCAAGAAGACGCTCTCGATCGTGACGAGCAGCACCAGCACTGCGATCGGCGCGAAGTAGATCGCCCCGATCGCCAGTGGGACCGATTGGGTGGCCATCACCGCGACTCCGGTGATGGCGCCGAGCACCAACAGCGCGGCAATCAGCCGCAGAATCCACAGGTGGCGCGTCTCGGCCCAGTGTCGCCGTGAACGACTCGCGGTGTTGGCCATTCGATCCCCCAATCGAAACTCTCGACCCAAAAAGCGTAGCGACACCGCACCCGCGGTCGAGGGATGCCCCGAGTGCCATCGCAACGGCGGCGAACCCGGCCAGACTTGGTTGGTGACATCGTCCACGGGTATCCCGCACTCTCCGGCCGGCGGCCCGCGCCGCTCGACCTGGATCGGCGTCGCGCTGCTCGCGCTCGGCGCGACGCTCCTGCTCGTCTTCGCGCTTCGCGAGTTGGTGGGCTCCGACGACTCCGACGACGAATCGGCGGGCTCCAGCACGACCGCGGCCGGCGTTGCTCCAGCCGAGCCGGGAGCAACGCCCGTACGGGCGATACCGCAGGTACTCGAGACCCGGGCCCACGACCCGGAGGCGTTCACCCAAGGCTTCGAGTTCGTCGACGGTCGACTGTTCGAGTCGACCGGTCTGGTCGGCCAGTCCACCCTGCGCGAACTCGACCCCGAGACCGGCGACGTCGTGCGGTCGGTCGATGTCGGCTCGGATTACTTCGCCGAGGGCCTCACCGCGGTCGACGACGCGCTGATCCAGCTCACGTGGCAGGACGGCGTGGCCTTGGTCTACGACCGTGAGACCTTCCAGGTGCGCGAGACCTTCAGCTATGAGGGCGAGGGTTGGGGGCTGTGCCAGCTCGACGCCAACCGACTGGTGATGAGCGACGGCTCGGATGTGTTGACGTTCCGAGACCCGCAGTCGTTCGAGGTCATCGGCACCGTTGCCGTCACGCGGGGCACCGATTCGATTACCCGCCTGAACGAACTCGAGTGCGTCGATGGCACGGTCTGGGCCAACGTCTGGAAGACCGACCTGATCATGGCCATCGACCCCACGACCGGTGCCGTCACCAGCACGGTCGACGCCACCGGCCTCCTCCCCGCCGACCAGGCGGCCGGGGCCGACGTGCTCAACGGCATCGCCTACGACGACGACGCCGGCACCTTCTGGCTCACCGGCAAGTTGTGGCCATCGATGTTCGAAGTCACCTTCGTCGAGGGCTAGCCGACCGCACTACATCTGCCCGAAGGCCTCGCCCAGTCCGTACGCGTGGCCGGCGTTGTAGCCGCCGTCGACCGGCAACGCGACGCCGGTGACGAACGATGCATCGTCGCTGCCCAAGAACAACGCGGCCGAAGCGATCTCGTGACTCTCGCCGAACCGACGCAGCTTGTGTTGCCCGATGATGGCGTTCTTGAAGTCGCTGCCGTCGACGAGGGTGTCGCGGAGCATCGGGGTGTCGATGAAACCGGGACAGATGGCGTTGGCCCGGATCCCCGACGGCCCGTAGTCGCAGGCCACGTTCTTGGTCAGCAACACCACACCACCCTTGCTGGCGTTGTAGGTACTGCCGCCCTCGCATCCTTCGAGGCCCTCGACACTGGCCACCGTGATGATCGAACCCGAGCGCTGCGCCAACATGGCGGGCAGCACCGCCTTGATCGACACCATCGTGCCGGTCAGGTTGATGTCCTGGCAGCGCTGCCAATCGGCCACGCTCAAGGTGTGAATGGGGCCGCCGGCCGCGATCCCCGCCGCGGTCACCACGATGTCGACCCGCCCCTGCTTTTCGGCGATGCGAGCGCCTTGGGCCATCTGGGCCGCTTCATCGGTTACATCGAGCGACGAGAAGTCGTGGCCGGCGAAGTCGGTCGGCTCGGCGATGTCGGTGCCGTAGACGATGGCACCCTCTGCGGCGAACCGCTGCACGCACGCCTCGCCAATCCCTGAGGCCGCGCCGGTTACGTGCGCCACCTTGCCGTCGAGCCGTCCCATACTTGCCTCCAACACTGAATCCGATTCGGTCTGACCATTGCGTTCCGGCCGACCATAGAGTCCGGGTCGATGACAGACGAAAACCCACCGACGCCCGATGCGGTCGTCGCCGGCGTCGACGCCAGCTCGGCGGGCTGGGTCGTCGTGACCACGACGCTCGATTTCGCCGCCACCGCGATCGCGGTCGTGGATGCCATTGCGCCGATCATCGAGCAGCGCCGATCCGGAGCGCTCTGCGCCCTCGGTATCGACATGCCGATGGGCCTGCCCACCGTCGAGCCTCGGGCCAGCGATGCCGCCGCTCGAGCGTTCATCGGGCCCCGCCGCGCCGCGGTTTTCCCAACCCCGATTCGGGCGGTGCTCGACCACGTCGACGACTACCCCGCGGCGAACGCCGTGGCCAAGGAACGCTCGGGGCGCGGTCTGTCGAAGCAGGCCTTCAACCTTCTGCCGCGGGTGGCCGAGCTCGACGAAGCATTGGGCGAACAGCCGCCGTCGCTCGTGGCCGAGGTGCACCCCGAATGCTGCTTCGCGGCGCTGGCCGGAGGGCCCGACCTGGCCTCGAAGAAGTCGGCGGCCGGGGTCGGCCAACGGCTTCGTCTGCTCATGGCCATCTTCGGATCCACCGTTGTCGATCACCTCGCCGCAATGCCGCCCGGCGTTGCGCCCGACGACGTGCTCGATGCCTGTGCCGTGGCCTGGACGGCCACCCGGCTGGCGACGGGTACCGCGCGGCCACTCGGCAACCCCGATGCCCGCGATGAACGACGCCGTCCGATGGTGATCTGGGTATAGCGCGGGCGGGTCAGGCTCGCCAGCGCCGCATCAGGCTGTGGCGGCGGGTGTAGGCCGCGTAGAGGAAGAAAGCCAACAGCGCCGCCGGAGACACGTCGTTGGCGATTCGGACCAGCTCGCCCGGGCCGTAGGTCAAGGTCAGCGTCGCCGAGCCCTGGCCCTGGATACGCCACCCATTGGCATAGCCGTCGACCATCAGGTGTTCCGCCACCCAACTCGACGGCAGACCGTCGAGCCGCCAGCCGTCGGCGTAGCTCTCGGGCAACACCAAGACCAACTCGCCGTTCACGTCACGGAGCTGGACCTCATACGTACTGGCCGAAGTCGCCTCGGCGGCGACGATCGGCCCGCTCATCAAGCCGGGCACGCCACCGGCTTGGATCGTGGTCTCCGCCACGTCATGAGCCGGTTCAAGCGCGAGGCCCAGTCCGAGCGCCGGAGTGACGGTGACGTCGTAGTAGCGGATACGGGTGCCGGCCGCGCCGTCCCCGTCGGCGTAGAGAAAGAGCTCGACGCCGGAGGCCCGGGGGTCGATCGTGATCTCGGCGCGGTATCGGCCGCTGCCATCGACGAGCGGGGCGTGGGCACACGAGTTGACCTCGGTCTGCCAGAGGCAGAATCGGGCCGGCGCACCGGTCAGCTGGTCGTAGCCGAACGCGATGACCACGCGCTCGCCGGCGGCAGCTCGCACCGGAGCCTGCACGCAGGCCGCGTGTTCACGAGCGGCCAACTCGACGTCGACCCCCTGTACCTTCGGGTCGCCGACGAGCGCCTCGAGGCCGACCTCGGCCATCGACCGGTCATCGCTGCGGCTGCAGTCGCCGAGCTCGCCGAACTCGCCGAGCACCGACCGTTGTCGAGGGGTGACGGCCAACTCGTGGACGCCGGGGCCAAGTGGGAGTTCGGCCAGGCGATCGTTGGACGCGAAGGCGGTCGATCCCAGCGGTTCGAGGGTGCGGATCATCATGTCGCGGTAGGCCGCGGTCGTGATCGCGTCGGCACCGCCATCGGCGTACACGAACAGTTCGAGGCCCTCGACCCGATCCTCGGCATCGATCAGATAGGAGCGCTCGGCTACGCCACCGCTCTCGACGGTGTCGGTGACGACACACTCCCCTGCAGCGAGCGACCATACACAGATGCGAGCCGGCTTCCCCGACAACGACTGCATGGTGAGCGACAGTTCGCCCACGCCGAGGTTTCGTCCGAGATCGAAGACGACGCACGCGCTGTCCGCCGCCGCGCTCAGCACCACGCCATCGCGGGCATCGACCAGGCCAAAGCCCAACTCGTCGTACGACTGCCCGGCCGAGTTCTCGCAGTTCGAGAGTGGGCCGTGCAACCACAGGCTGCGCGCCGCGGAAGCCGCCAGAGCGGTCAGGACCTGGCCCGGAGTCAGCGAGTACGCCATGCCGTCTTCAAAAGGCACGACGACGCCATTGCTCAGCAAGGCATCGACCCGTTCGTCACCGATCTCGATCGCCAGTACCGAACTGGTGTCGACGAGGTGGCCGTCGACGGCCACCT
>JABDJW010000070.1 GCA_013002375.1 Acidimicrobiales bacterium
CCTGCATGGTCTGGCTGCCGAGCGTGTTCTCCCCGGCGTCCCAGATGTACACATCCGAGAACCCGTTGGTGTCGGCCGGGGTGTCGGCCGGGTCGGCCAGATTGTTGGCACTCGATCCGTAGGCAATCATCGTGCCGTCGGCACTGATACTGGGCAGGAACGAATTGCCGTTGCCCTCGACGAACCCGCCGCCCGACGGTCGTTGGCTCACCCGCTCGGTGCTGAGGCCGAATACGTCGCGGCGGAACACATCGCCGAAGCCGGCGATATCGCCGACAACGAGGTCCGACGCCGATGATTCGAAGGCCACGATGTCACCCAAGCGGCTGATACTGGGGTTGTAGCTGTGCAGGTTGCCCGACCCACCAGAGGTATTGATCGAGACCAGCTGACGGATGTTCAACACCACCGTCCGCCAGACCACGTCGGAGAAGCCGTTCGTGTCGAGGGCGATCACGTCGTCGCTGGAGGTGTGGAAGGCAATCTCCGTGCCGACGCCCGAGATCACCGGGTCGTAGCTGAGGCCGGCCGCCGCGGTGCCGCCCTCGACGGTGGACATGAGCTTCGTCGTCGCGAGCACCCGATCCCGGACGTACACATCATGCGAGGAGTTGGTGTCGTTCGGGTCGAGCGAGCCGTACTCGTAGAACGCCACCCGCTGCCCATTGTCGGAGATCGAGCCGCCCAGCGCGCCGAGACCTTGCGATCCGTCGGTCGCGACCGACACCAACTCCATGGTGTCGGTGTCACGGTCGAAGACGAAGACATCGCTACCTCCGTTGGTGTCACCGGGGACGAGATCGTCGCCGAAGGACCAGAACACGACGAATCGGCCGTCGGGCGTGATGTCGGGCTGCCCGCTCGTGCCATTGGCGGAGCCACCGTTCATGCTCAGCGAAATCAACTCGGTGACGCCGGTCTGATGGTCGCGGACGAAGATGTCCTTCACCCCATTGTTGTCGTTCGGCACGAGATCGCCGGCAAAACTGGCAAAGGCCGCGAACCGACCGTCCTCGGACAACGCAACGTCCTGGGACTCGCTGTCGGGGTCGCCACCGGCGGTATCGACGCTGGTCCTCACGACTGCGGCACAGCTCGAGGACAAGACGCCGAACGCCATCAGCGCAACGACCAGTCGTACCGTTGTGCGCTTCCTGGAGGTGGTTGTGGAGGTGGTTGTGGATGTTGTGGCCATGATTGAACCTTCCCGCTTTCGAGGTTGGGTGCAATCGGACCACGACCGGACGCAGCCCGTCATCGGTACTACTACCTAGACGGCGGCGGCCGGGCGACGTCGACGGCATGCACCGCACGACATCGCCCCGCGCCTGAAATTCGCCGCGATCTGGCTATTCGACAGCCACCCACAGGCTCTGCTCGAGCGAGGACTCCTGATAGAGCCCATCGCTCCGGGCAAACAGATCGAGATAACCCGGATCGGCCTCGAGCTTGTCGCCCACCTCGGCCGCGTCGGCCAGGGAATCCACGGTGTTCCACCACAAGACGTCGGCCCGAGGACCGGTCAAGGCGGTGGCGAAGCCCGATTGCACACCCGAGATCTTGGTGGTGGTGGTCGACACCTCCACCCCGAAGGCAACCGCTTCCGCGACGCGGGTCAACATCATCGTGGCGGTGTTCACCACGGTGACCGGCTTGACCGTCTCGCCGGCCGGTACGTGGATCTTCATCAAGTGGTCCTCGGTACGCGCATTGTCGAACAGATTCTCCGACAAACGAAACGCGGACTGAATCTCGGCATCGGCGGCCATCGAGAACCGGGCGTTCTGGTACTGGTCCAGATCCTCCCAGCCGCCGGCGACCGCGATCGTGCTCGGCTCGGTTCCGACGTTGATGGATGCCCGAAGCATCGCGCCGTGGTCGGCGTTCAACTTCTCGACAATCCAGCTGACCATGCCAACCGCGTCGGCCATATGGGCCGGCGTGGTCCGCAAAATTCGGGAACTCATGTACATGGTCCCGCTCCTCACTCCCCCGAGGTATCTCCCGCGCAGGGGGTCGCTTTCGAACCTACGCCTTCATCGCTCGCAGCGATAGGGGCAAGTTTGGAGCGGTTGATCATCGGCCGAGCCCGTGACGAAACCTGAGGTCATCGACCTGCGGCACTCCACTCAGCCGGTTCCCGAGACTGCCGTGTTCAACCGATAGATCCGGCTGGCGGTGCCGCGAAAGAGCGCCTCCTGCTCGGCCTCGGAGTAGTCGGCGGCGATCTTCTTCAGACCGTTCCACAAGATGTTGTAGGAGATGCTGAGGCGGTCGACCGGGAAGTTGCTCTCGAACATGCATCGATCAGCCCCGAAGCATTCGATCATGTGGTGGTACCAGGGCGCCTGGGCCTCCACGAACTCGTCGGAGGTCGGAGGCCGGTCGCGCCCGAACCACCCGAAGCCGTTGTCGGGCATCGCCATGCCGCCCAGCTTGGCCACGACGTTTGGGCAACTGGCGATGTCGGCGACATCGGTTTTCCATTGCTCGAAGATCGAGTCGCGCCGGCCGGCGAACCGGCCGACGCCCAGCGGCGTGCCGAAGTGACCGAGCACCAGCGTCGTGCCGGGCACCGCCCGGGCCAACTCGGCGAACGCCGGGTTCTGGTGGTGGTAGTGCCACGTGTCGTAGGTGTAGCCCCGCTCGCCCAGGCGCGCCACGCCGGCCCGAAAGTCGTTGTTGGCATAGAGGTCGGGCGGCGCGTGTCCGGCGATGAGCAAGGACTCCGGCTCGGGGTCGCTCGCCCCCGCGTGCCGGATGCCGCGAAACATGCCCTGGCTCGCCGCTTCGTGGGCGTCGAGCACCTCATCGAGCAGCGAGCCGGAGGTGAGATCGGCATGGGCAACGATCGCCGCGATCCGAGCTTGGTCGGGTGAGCCCTCGTTGCTCAGCTGAGCCTGCGCACGAACGAACTCGGTCTCGCCCACCGGCTTCAGGTGGGCGGGCCCCTCGGTGCGGTACTCGCTGCCGCATTCCATGTACACGGTGTGGGTGACGTTGTGGCCGGCGTCGGTGTCGGCCCACAGCTCGGCCAGCAGGTATCGGGGGAACACGTGGCCGTGCCACAGGTGGTGGTGGGGATCGACGATCGGCCGATCGGGGTCGATCGGGTCTTCGACCACCTGCGCGTGCCAGGCATTGAGTTCGTCCATGGTGTTCACGTCGTCAGCCATGCAGAAGTTCTAGCGCGATCCGGGCTTACCCGATGAACGCCGCGACCAGGACCTAAGACCCTGGCGCCGGATTGAAGCGGCGCGGAGGTTCGAGCCATGCGTACTCTTCGGACCCTCGGAATCCTCACCGCCGCAGTGCTCCTGAGCACGCTGGTGGCATCAGCACCGGCTGTCGCGCAGCAACGGACGCTGACCGTGACGCCGTTCGCCGACGTCGAGGGCGGCCAGATCGTGCAGTTGACCGGTTCCGGCTGGACGCCGAACACGACTGTCGGCATGTGCCAGGCCGCCACCCAACAACCCGGGGAGCCAGCCACTCAGCAGCTCTGCGGTCGTCCCACCGCCACCGTCACCAGCGACGGGGCCGGGGATTTCGTCGCCCAGCTCTCGCTCGACCGTTTCCTCTACATCCCTTTCCGCAACGCCTGGATCGATTGCACCGACCCGGCCGACACCGGGTGCGGCATCGGGGCCGGCGAGCTCGACGATATCGCCGGTACGGTGACGACTCCCGACCCGCAGATCGAGTTCGCACCGGATCCGCCCGACCCCGCGCAGCGGGGAGCCATATCGTACGCGCCGGCGATCGGCGTGAATCCGGGTGGCACGGTCACGGTGACGGGCACGGGGTTCACGGCCGACGCGGTCGTCGACGTCTACCAGTGCCTCCCCGGCGCGACCCATCCGGAAACGTGCGACCCGGCGTTGCAGAGCCTGCAGCGGGTCGTGGCCGACGGGTCGGGCGGGTTCGTCGTCGAGTTCGTCGTCGAGGGCATCATCGATCCGCCCGGCGATGCTCCCGCAGTGGACTGCCAGACAGCGGCCTGTGTGATCAGCGCGGCCGAAGCCGTGGATTTCCCGGGCACGGTGGTCGAAACCGATCTGAATTTCCCCGCGAAGGTCGTGCCCGAAGTAGCTCAGGTGACGGAAGGTGACGCGGGCGCGATCACACTGGAGATCCCGGTGTCGTTGTCGAAAGCGGCGGACGACGAGGTGACCGTCGAGTGGGAGACGTGGTTCATCGACCAGGGCGCGCCGAACGAAGCCGATCCGGCATCGGACTACCAGGCGGTGTCGGACACGCTCGTGTTCCCGGTCGGGGTGACCGACGCGGTGGTACAGATCCCGGTGAACGGCGACATCGTCTTCGAACCGGACGAGGTCTTCGTCGTCCGATTCTTCAATCCGACGAACGCGGTGATCGGCGGCTTCTACGGCCTCGGGTTCGGCGTGATCGAAAACGACGAACCGGCGACCGAGATCGTGCCCGGCACCTTCGAGGTGACCGAAGGAGATACGAATTCCCAGGTTGTCCAGGTGCCCCTCACGTTGACCAGCGCGTCGACCACCGACATCAGCGTCGACTGGACCACGGCCAACTTCGACGGAACCCCACTGGCCGCCACCGAGGGGGTCGACTACGTCGCGGCCTTCGGGACGGCGTTCTTCCCCGCTGGCCAGACGACACCGACCACTCCGGTGAGCGTCACGATCAACGGCGACACCGACATCGAGACCGACGAACTGGTCGTCGTGCAGTTCGAGAACCCGGTCGGGGCGCCGCTGGGCGGCTTCTACGGTCTGGGCTTCGTCGCCATTCTGGACGACGACACCCCGTAGGTCTCGCCAGCCCGAGCTCCGTCAGCGCCCGTCCTCGAAGTCCGGATCCCGATTCTCGAGCGCGGCCATCACCGCTTCGATCTGATTCTTGCCCCCGATGATCGAATCCTGGAGCTCGGACTCCTGCACCAACGCCTCGGCCGGCGTCATACCGGGGAGGTTGTTGAACAGGTGCTTGGCCGCCCGGATGCTGGTCGGGCTCTTCCCCGCGATCTCGCGGGCCAGCTCCAGGGCACCGGCGCGTGGGTCGGCCGCCGTGCGGGTGGCGAAGCCGTAGTCCACCGCCTCTTGACCCGAGAACACTCGACCGGTGTAGGTGAGCTCACGGATCACGTCGGCCCGGGCCAGCTCGGGCATGATCGCCGTACCGGACATGTCGGGGATGAGCCCCACTTGATCTCCATGATCGACAGCTTGGTCTCCGGGTGCACCAACCGGATGTCGGCACCGAGCATCAACTGGAAGCCACCGCCGAAGGCCACACCATGCACGCCCGCGATCACCGGCACCGGGCACTCCCGCCAGACCCACACCGCAGCCTGGGGTCGGTTGGCCAAGCCATGGGTTCGGGTCGCCAGCGATTGGCGCTCGCGGGGCGACGCCTCGCCGTCGGCCGCTGCCGTTTCGTCGCCGGCGCCGGCCATGGCCGCGAAGTTGCCCATGTCGAGTCCTGCGCAGAAGGCGCGCCCGTCGCCGCTGAGCACCACGCAGCGCACCGCAGGATCGGCCGACACCTGCTGTCCGGCCTCGATGATGCCCTCGAACATGGCGTTGTCGAGGGCGTTCATCTTGTCGGATCGGACCAAGCGAACATCGGCGACGCCGCCGTCGATCGAAATGGTGACTCGTTCGCTCATCGTTTCTCCTCGTCGGTCTGGTTGAACTTCGGCTTGCGTTTCTCGAGGAAGGCCATCATGCCCTCGGTGGCATCGGGCGTGCCCATCGTCGCGTGCACGGCAGCCCGTTCCGCGGCGAGCAGTTCCTCGAGGGCCTTGTGCTCGGCATCGTGGAGCGCGTCGAGCATGCCCTTGACCGCCAGTCGCGGTTGGGCGGCCAGCTCGGCGGCCAACTCGATCGCCTTGTCCTTCAGTTCGGCTAGGGGCCAGACCTCCTGCACCAAGCCGATGGCGAGCGCCTCGGGCCCGGTCAGCATCTTGGCCCGCAGGATCATGTCGAGCGCGTGCTGGCGCCCGACCGTTTTGGCCAACCGGGCGCTGCCGCCCCACGCCGGGGTGCTGCCGAGATCCATCTCCGGCAAGCCGATTTTGGCCCCTTCGGCTGCTGCCAGCCGGAACGTGCAACCGAGCGGCAGCTCCAGGCCACCGCCCAGGCAGTAGCCGAACAGGGTCGCGACCGACGGCTTGCCCATCTGCTCGATGCGAGCGATCAGACGCAGGCGCTGATCGAAGAACGGATCGACCCCACCGGCCTGCTCGAGCCCCTGACCGAGCTGCTTCAGGTTCATCCCCACCGAGAAGTTGGTCGTGCCCTCGGCAGTGATGACGAACGCCCGAATCGAATCGTCGTCCGCGATGTGCTCGACGACCGCTTCCATGCGCTCGACATACTCGAGGGTCATACGGTTGAGCGGGTCATCGTTGGTGGAAATGACGGCGACACCGTCGTCTCGTCGGTGGAACAACAGCGGTTCGGAGCTCATCGGGGAAGTTCTAGACCGTTTGGTCGGCGAGAACCAGAGCGCGGCTTTCGTTTCGGTGACCGCCGATGGCAGACTGAGCGTATCGACAGCACTTCTGGAGACACTTCCCCGTACCTGCATGTATCGGTGAGCGGGCACCAGATCATGCTGCGGTCAGGCGACCGCCTGACGATTGGTTCGTCGCGCCAAGCCGACCTCACCATCACCGATCGTGGATGCTCGCGGATCCATCTCACCATCGACCAAACCGACGGCCGATGGGTCGCTCACGACATGGGTAGCGAACAGGGCACCTTTGTCGACGGCGAACAAGTCTTCAATGCGCCGATCGATGACTACCTTCGCCTCACCATGGGCGCGGATGGCACGGTCGTGAAGTTGATGGTGCACGAACATGCGCCCGGTGAAGACGTGCACGTCGCCGACACCGCCGACGAACTCACCGCCCGCGTGCGCAGCCGGCTGGAGCACGACCACGAGGTCACCCACCGACGGTGGACGGTCGTCGCGATTGCCGCCGCCGTGATCGTGCTGATCGTCATCGGGGCGGTGCTGGTGCTCACCCTGGGCGGCGACGATGACGACGAAAACACCGAGGTCGCCGGAACAGTTGAAACCCTGGCGTCGACGACCATCGTGGCTGCACCCGAACCGACCGTGTCGCCAGAATCCACGGTGTCGCCAGAACCGACCACCGTCGTTGCGACCACGACGACCATCAATCCTGACCTGACCGAGCGCCAGCTCGCCGTACCGGCCGACAGTCGGGCCCGTTTGTTCGCCCTCGAGCGAACCGGTCCACTGACCCCGGTTGCGTTCGTGCGCGAGGACTACGGCTGGTTCCTCGATGGCGACGACGATTGCCAGGGCACCCGCGACGAGGTACTGATCGCGGAGAGCCGGGCGCCGGTCGTCTTCGAGACCGACGCACGATGCACCGTCATCGAGGGCTCGTGGGTCGACCCCTACACCGGAGTGCCCTACACCAGCGCGGAAGACGTGCTCGTGCAGCCGGTGGTCGCGCTGCGCAACGTACACGAATCGGGCGGATGGGCGTGGACCCCCGACGCCAAACGGGCGTTCGTCAATGACGTCGGCCACCCGGCCACGCTCACGGTGGTCGGCGACACTCCCAATCTCGGCAAGGGCCAGAAGGCACCCGACGGCTGGCGGCCGGCCAACCCCGCCTACTGGTGCACCTACGCGGTCGACTGGATCGACGTCAAACACCGCTGGGGGCTCACGGTGACCGATCCCGAGCGAGCCGCGCTGGCCGAGATGCTGGAGAGCTGCCGCGGTACTTCTTTGCCGAGCGATGCGCGGGCCGGCGCCGACAACACGACCCTCGACGTTCCGACCAGCACGGCGCCTCCCACGACCGATCTCCCCGACACGGCCGCCCCCGACACTGCCGACCAGGAGCCGCTTGGATTCGGCGAACCGCCATCCTCGCTCGCCGGCGAATGCAACCCGAATTACGGGGGATGTGTACCGATCGCCAGCGACGTCGATTGCGCGGGAAGCAACGAGGACGGTCCGAAGTTCGTCAGCGGACCGGTCGTGGTCCTGGGCCGCGATGTCTACGACCTC
>JABDJW010000094.1 GCA_013002375.1 Acidimicrobiales bacterium
GCCGGCCTCGGCATGGTCGTGCCGGTGAACGACGAGGGCCGCTTCACCGACGACGTACCCGAGTGGGCCGGCGAGAACGTCTTCGATGCCAACCCCGACATCATCCGGGCCCTCAAGGACGCCGGCCGCCTCGTTCGCCACGACAGCTACGAGCACAACTACCCCCACTGCTGGCGCACCGACACGCCGATCATCTACCGGGCCATGCCGTCGTGGTACGTGAAGGTCACCGACATCCGCGACCGCCTGGTCGAACTCAACCAGCAGATCAACTGGATCCCCGAGAACGTCCGCGACGGTCGTTTCGGCCGGTGGCTCGAAGGGGCCCGCGACTGGTCGATCAGCCGGAACCGATTCTGGGGCTCGCCGATCCCGATCTGGCTCAGCGACAACCCCGAGTTCCCGCGCATCGACGTGTACGGCAGCCTCGACGAACTCGAGGCCGACTTCGGCGTGCGCCCCGACAACCTGCACCGGCCGTTCATCGACGAGCTGACCCGCCCCAACCCCGACGACCCGAGCGGGCAATCGACCATGCGCCGGGTACCCGAGGTGCTCGATTGCTGGTTCGAGAGCGGCTCGATGCCCTTCGCCCAGGTGCACTACCCCTTCGAGAACAAGGACTGGTTCGAACAACACTTCCCGGCCGACTTCATCGTCGAATACATCAACCAGGTGCGGGGCTGGTTCTACACCCTGCACGTGCTGGCCGGTGCGCTGTTCGACAAGCCGGCCTTCCAGAACGTGATCTGTCACGGCATCTTGTTGGCCGACGACGGCGCCAAGCTGTCGAAGAAGCTGCGCAACTACACCGAGCCGACCGAGATCTTCGAGCAGCAGGGGTCGGACGCGCTCCGCTGGTACTTCATGTCGAGCAACATCGTGCGCGGCGGCGACGCCCGCATCAGCGACCACGCGATCAACGAGGTCACCCGCCAGGTGCTGCTGCCGATCTGGAACGCCTACTCGTTCTTCACGCTGTACGCCAACATCGACGGCTACCGCGCCGAAGAACGAGCCGACAGCGCGAACGAAATCGATCGTTACATCCTGGCCAAACTCCGCACCACCGTGGAGGCCATCACCGAATCGATGGACGCGTACGATCTGGCCGGCGCCACCGAGCACATCGGCGGCTTCCTCGACGCGCTCAACAACTGGTACATCCGCCGCTCCCGCGATCGGTTCTGGGGGCCCGAGGACGTCACCAGCCCCGAAGGCGCCGACAAGAAGGCGGCCTACGACACCCTCTACACGGTGCTCACCACGTTCCTGCGCACCGCGGCGCCGTTCCTGCCCCTGGTCACCGAGGAGATCTACGGCAATCTCACCGGCGGCCAGAGCGTGCACCTGGCCGATTGGCCCGAACCGGCCGAGCTGGTCGACGACCCCTTCCTGGTCTCGGAGATGGATCTGGTGCGCGACATCGCCACGGCCGCCCTGCGACTGCGCGAAGACCACGGCCTGCGGGTTCGGCTGCCGCTGTCGTCGATCACCCTGGTCAACGTCGCACTCGACGACGGCTTCGTGCCGATCGTGCTCGACGAGGTCAACGTCAAGACCGCGGCCGACAGCACGGACCTCGACGCCTATGCCACCGTCGTCCTCCAGCCCGATGGCAAGGCGCTGGGGCCGAAGCTCGGCGGCGCGGTGCAGTCGGTCTTCAAGGCGGCCAAGGCCGGCGACTACACGATGAACGACGACGGCACCGTGATCGTTGGCGAGCACACGTTGGAGCCCGGCGAATTCGACCTGCGCTTCGAGCCGGCCGAAGGGGTCGTGGCCGCCGCGCTACCGGGCGGCCGCGGCGTCGTCGTGCTCGACACCGAGGTCACGCCCGAACTCAACGCCGAGGGCTGGGCCCGCGACCTCGTGCGCCACGTGCAGCAGGCCCGCAAGGACGCCGATCTCGTGGTCACCGATCGCATCGACCTCGCCATCGAGGCCTCGGGCGAACTGGCCGCTGCGATCGAGACCCACCAGGGCTACATCGCCGAGCAGGTGCTGGCCACGAGCTTCACCGTGGGCGACGGGTCCGGCGCCCACACCGCATCGGTCGAACTCGACGGTCAACCGGCCACGATCTCCTTTTCGGTCGCATAGGCTCGGTCGCGTAGGCCCGTTCTGCGTCGGGGCCCGGTCAGGCCGACAGGGCGACCGGCGGCCTCCTACTCGGTCGCCTCGACGGCCTCGTCTGCATCGGCATCGGCCACCGTCTGTTCCACCTTCTGGCGAATCTCCTCGAACGGATCGTCGCCGGACTCGATCTGCTCGCCGAGCGCCTCGAGCTTCTCCTCGGGCGTCGCCGCCAGCTCGCGCTCCTTGGCCGAGAGGGTGGTGTCGAGGCGGTCCCTGGCCCCATCGAGCATGTCCGAGGCTTCCTCGGCCTCGGCGACGAACCACGACTTCACTCGATCCAGGAATCCCATGACCCGACCCTAGTTGACGGCCCTCTGGACCAGGTCGAGCGGGTTAGTGTCATGCCCATGGACACCCAGACGATCCTCGACGTCGATCTGCTCGCGTTCGAATCCGGCGATGCCACCCAGCGGGCGGCCGTCGTCGACGGCGTGATGCGCAGCCTGCGCACCGGCTTCGTGTACACCGAGCACGATCTGTCGAACGATCTCCTCGACGAGGCCTACGGCCTCCTGGAGCAGTTCTTCTGGCTGCCGATGCCGCAGAAGGAACGCTTCGTCGCGCCGGGCACCTTCGGCCAGACCGGCTACACCGGCCTGCTGGTCGAGACCGCGGCGACGTCCGACGCGGCCGACTGGAAGGAGATGCTCAACTGGGGCATCGAGCTCCCCGAGCGTCACCCCCTGCGCGAACGCTACCCGACCCGCTACGGGCCGCAGGTGCTGCCCGAGGCCGCCATCCCGGGCATCGCCGAGGTGCTCAACACCTTCCACCGCGAGATCGCCAAGCTCCAGACCCGCTTCCTGCGCATCATCGCCATCGGCCTCGGCTGCGACGAGCACTTCTTCGATGCCATGGTCACCGACGGCGCCACCCTCACCCGGGCCATCCACTACCCCACGATGGAGCTCGCGCCAGGCGAAGAACACATTTGGGCCGGCGCCCACGGCGACATCAACCTGATCACCGCGCTGCCGCGCGCCACGGCCCGGGGTCTGCAGGTCGAGGTCGACGGCGAGTGGGTCGATGCCGTTCCGCCCGACGGCCGGGTGATCATCAACACCGGCATGATGCTCGAACATCTCACCAACGGGCTGATCCCACCCGGGCGCCATCGGGTCGTCGCCGATCCCGACCAACCGGGCGAGCGCTACTCGGTGGTGCAGTTCATGCATCCGACGCCATGGACAATCCTCTCGCCGATCCCCAGCACCGTCACCGCCGAGCGCCCGCTGGCCTACCCGGCCATCCCGGCGGCCGACAAGCTGCAGCAGGTGCTCTGGGACATCAACCTCATCTAAGCTGGAGTATGGCTCTTACCGACGCGCCCACCGTTACCACCGACCAACTCACCGAGCTCCAAGCCGGCATCGCCACCGCCCGAGCGACGTTCGACTCCGGTCGAACGCGACCGCTGGCCTGGCGCAAGGCCCAGCTCGACGGCCTGCTGCGGGTCCTGAAGGAGGGTGAGGCCGAGCTTTCCGCGGCGCTGGCCACCGACCTGGGCAAGCCCACCACCGAGGGCTGGGCTGCCGACATCGGCACCCCGGCGTCGGAAATCCGCCACATTCGCAAGCACCTGGCCAAGTGGATGGCGCCCCGTAAGGCCAAGCTTCCAATGTCAGCCCAACCCGGCAAAGGCACGATCGTCCCCGAACCACTCGGCGTCGCGCTGATCATCGCCCCGTGGAACTACCCGGTCCAGCTCTTGATCGAACCGCTCGCCGCCGCGTTGGCCGCCGGCAACGCGGCCGTGCTCAAGCCATCCGAGCTGGCGCCGGCCACCGCCGAAGTGCTCACGACGCTCCTGCGCCGGCACCTCGACAACGAGGCTATCTTCATCGCCAACGGCGGCGTCGACGTCTCGACCGCGCTGTTGGCCGAGAAGTTCGATCACATCTTCTTCACCGGCTCCACGTCGGTCGGCCGGGTGGTCATGAAGGCGGCCGCCGAACACCTCACCCCGGTCACCCTCGAGTTGGGCGGCAAGAGCCCCACCATCATCGACTCGTCAGCCCGGATCGACGTCACCGCGAAGCGGCTGGTCTGGTCCAAGTTCTTGAACGCCGGCCAAACCTGCGTGGCCCCCGACTACGTCCTGGTCACCGCCCAGAACCGCGACGCGTTACTCGATCAAATGGCCGAGGCCATCTCCACCTTCTACGGCGACGATCCCGCGGCCAGCCCCGATCTGGCCCGCATCGTGAACCGGCGACACCTCGATCGCCTGGCCGGCTATCTGCAGGCGCCCGGCGCCGGCACGGTGGCCATCGGCGGCCAGATCGATGCCGCCGACCGCTTCATGGCGCCCACGGTCGTGCTCGATCCCGAACTCGACACCCCGCTCATGACCGACGAGATCTTCGGGCCCATCCTGCCGATCGTGACCGTGGCCGATCTCGACGAAGCGATCGCCTTCGTGAACGCTCGGCCCAAGCCGCTGGCGCTGTACCTTTTCGCCGAGGATGACGCGGCCGCCGACCAGGTGATCGCGTCGACCAGCAGCGGCAGCGTGTGCGTGAACCACGCGGTGGTACAGATCCTGCCGGCCGAGCTGCCCTTCGGTGGGGTCGGCGAGTCGGGCATGGGCCGGTATCACGGCAAGTCGGGCTTCGAGACATTCTCGAACATGAAGTCGGTCATGCAGCGACCGACCAAGCTGGATCCCCCGGTGGCCTACCCGCCGACCAATGCCTTCAAGGATCGCCTGATCCGCAAACTGCTGTAGCCAGCCGTGGCGGAAAGACTGCTGTAGCCAGCCGCGGCGGGAAGACTGCTGTAGCCAGCCGTGGCGGGAAGACTGCTGTAGCCCCTATCCCCAGGTCGGCGTCTGCGGCGGTGGAAAACCGCCGATCGCTGTGTTTTTCCTGTGCATTTGCTGGGGATTTCAGCCATCGGGGGTACGCAGCGGCGTCGGTCGTGTCATGCTGCCGCCATGCCCCGCCCAACCGTCGTCTCGGCCCGCGTTTCGCGAGCCGTTTTCGGCTCGCAACGCGCCATCGCGGGGCCCGCGCGGCCACATTCGCGCCGAATCGCGACGGTCGGGCGGAAATTTCTCGGCGTCGCGATCGGTGGCATTTCAGCCATCGCGGCGCCTCGTCGCGAAACCTCGAAAGTAAGGCTTGACGTAGATGTAATTCCAACGATGTAATTGTTCTCCCGGCGCGTACTACATCGGTGTCATTCGTGACGCTGGTGAGACGAACCGGGGACTGGAACTGGGGAGTTTCTCGACACCGGCGTCAACCGGCAAAACGTTGAAATTCTGCGCAGCGAACACCCGTTTCGCCGCTCAGAGCGGAAACGAACGACCGAAGTCGGTGATCGAGCAGCCCCCCGGCAGCAAGCACCTCCACCCTCCCGCACGCAAGCTGCTGGTTGGTGGCACCCAGAAGCACCAAACAGCAGACGCAACGACGGAGAACACCACTCATATGGCACCGACCCCGACCGCCACCGAAGTCGACGAGACCGGCATCAGCCCGGACAGCAGCCCGGACAGCAGCCCGGACAGCAATCAGGACATCAACCCGGACATCAGTCTTGTCACCGATTCGGAAACGGGCACCGATCCAACCGGCGGCATGCGGGTCCGCAAACGTAACGGCGATCTCGCGCCGGTCGATCTCGACAAGATCGTCAAGGCGATCGAACGCTGCGCCGACGGCCTCACCGGCGTCGATCCCCTTCGTATCGCGACCCGCACCATCTCGGGTCTGGTCGATGGCGCCACCACCACCGAACTCGATGAGCTGTCGATTCGCACGTCAGCCGGCCTCATCGTCGAAGAACCCAACTACTCCAAGCTGGCCGCCCGGTTGCTCGCCACCACCATCGACAAAGAGGTCCGCAATCAGGACATCCACTCGTTCTCGCAGTCGGTGGCCGCCGGCCATGCCGAAGGCATCATCAGCGATGACGTCGCCGATTTCGTGGCCACCAACGCCCGCAAGCTCAACGACACGGTCGACATCGACAACGACAAGCGGTTCGAGTTCTTCGGCCTTCGTACCGTCTACGACCGGTACCTGTTGCGTCACCCCGAGTCGCGCTCGGTCCTCGAGACCCCGCAGTACTTCTTCTTGCGGGTCGCGTGCGGTCTGGCCAACTCGACCGACGAAGCCATCCGCTTCTACGAGCTGATCTCGAGCCTGTCGTACCTGCCGTCGTCGCCGACGCTGTTCAACTCCGGCACGTCGCACCCCCAGATGTCGTCGTGCTACCTGCTCGACTCGCCCGAGGACAGCCTCGAAGGCATCTACAAGCGCTACACCGACATCGCCCAGCTGTCGAAGTTCGCCGGCGGCATCGGGGTGGCCTGGCACCGCATCCGGTCGAAGGGCTCGCTCATCACCGGTACCAACGGCCTGTCGAACGGCATCGTGCCCTGGCTCAAGACGCTCGATTCCTCGGTCGCGGCCGTCAACCAGGGCGGCCGGCGCAAGGGTGCGGCCTGCATCTATCTCGAGACCTGGCACGCCGACATCGACGACTTCCTCGAACTGAAAGAGAACACCGGCGATCACGCCCGCCGCACCCACAACCTCAACCTGTCCAACTGGGTACCGGATCTCTTCATGGTTCGGGTGCAGAACGACTGGCAATGGTCGCTGTTCGATCCGAAGAAGGTGCCGCACCTCACCGACCTGTACGGCGAGGAGTTCGAACGGGCCTACATCGAAGCCGAGGAGCAGGGCCTCTTCGAGCGCCAGGTCTCGGCCCGCGAGCTCTACTCCAAGATGATGCGCACCCTGGCCCAGACCGGCAACGGCTGGATGACCTTCAAGGACGCGTCCAACAAGCGCTGCAACCAGACCGGCGGCACCGATGCCGACGGCACTCCCCGGGTCGTGCATCTGTCCAACCTCTGCACCGAGATCATCGAGGTCACCAACCAGGGCGAGACCGCCGTGTGCAACCTCGGCTCGATCAACCTCGGTTCGCTCGTCACCGGTTCCGGCGACGACGCCGCCTTCGATTTCGATCGCTTGGGCGAGGTCGTCCGCACCGCCATGCCGTTTCTCGATCGGGTGATCGACATCAACTACTACCCCACCCCCGAAGCCGCGAACTCCAACGCCAAGTGGCGTCCGGTCGGCCTCGGGCTCATGGGCCTGCAGGACGTGTTCTTCAAGCTCCACCTGCCGTTCGATTCCGACGAAGCCCGCGAGATGTCGCGCCGCATCAGCGAACACATCTACTTCCACGCCCTCGGCGCCTCGACCGAACTGGCCCGGATCAACGGCGCGCACCCCGCGTTCACCGACACCCGTGCCGCGCAGGGCGATCTCCAGTTCGACCTGGCCAACGCCGATGCCGACCGCACCAGCGTCCACATCGAGCTGTCGCCCGAACTCGACTGGGACACCATGCGGGCCCGGGTCGCCGAACACGGCCTGCGCAACTCGCTGATGATCGCCATTGCACCCACCGCCACCATCGCCTCGATCTCGGGCTGCTACGAGTGCATCGAGCCACAGGTGTCCAACCTGTTCAAGCGCGAGACGCTGTCGGGCGAGTTCCTCCAGATCAACCGGTACCTGGTCAACGAGCTGAAGGAACGCGGCCTCTGGAACGAGGACATGGCGTCCAAGATCAAGCGGGCCGAGGGCTCGATCCAAGACATCGAGGACATCCCGGCCGACATCCGTGAGCTCTACCGCACCGCATGGGAGCTACCCATGCGATCGCTGATCGACATGGCCGCCGAACGCGGCGCCTTCATCGACCAGAGCCAGTCGCTCAATCTGTTCATGGAATCGCCCAACATCGGCAAGCTGTCGTCGATGTACATGCACGCGTGGGGCAAGGGGCTCAAGACCACCTACTACCTGCGCTCTCGACCGGCAACCCGCATCAACCAAACCACCTCGACCGGCGCCAACGGATCCGGCTCCAGTGCGCCGAGCAGTACCACCAGTCCCGCGCCGGCGCCCGACGCTGGCTTCGTCGACTCCGATGCGCTGGCCTGCTCGCTCGAGAACCCCGAGTCCTGCGAATCCTGCCAGTAGGCCCAAATCCTGCTAGTAGGCGTCGCCGGCCTCTCGAGATCCACCGACCTCCGCACTTCCCGCACCCGCACAACCCCGAAAGAACCAAACCTGATGGCCCTCACTGATCCAAGCTTCGATGTCGACACCAACCTCGAAATCGACCTGCGGGAGCAACCCGAGGTTGCGCCGCAGCGACCCAACATCTTGGATCCGGGCTTCAACCTCACGTTGCGGCCGATGCGCTACCCGGTCTTCTACGAGATGTACCGCGACGCCATCAAGAACACCTGGACGGTCGACGAGATCGACTTCAGCGATGACTTGGTCGACTTGCAGCGCAAGCTGTTGCCCGCCGAGAAGCACCTGATCAGTCGGCTGGTGGCCTTCTTCGCCACCGGCGACTCGATCGTGTCGAACAACCTGGTCCTGAACCTGTACAAGCACGTGAACGCCCCCGAGGCCCGCATGTACCTGTCGCGCCAGCTGTACGAAGAAGCGCTGCACGTGCAGTTCTACCTGACCCTGCTCGACAACTACATCCCCGATCTCGCCGAGCGCGAGGCCGCCTTCTCGGCGATCGAGAACATCCCGTCGATTCGCCAGAAGGGCGAGTTCTGCTTCAAGTGGATCAGCTCGATCAACGACCTCGACGAACTCCACACCCGTGAAGATCGTCAGAAGTTCCTCTTGAACCTCATCTGCTTCGCCACCTGCATCGAAGGCCTGTTCTTCTTCGCCGCCTTTGCCTACGTCTACTTCCTCCGCAGCAAGGGCCTGCTGAACGGCCTGGCCGCCGGCACCAACTGGGTGTTCCGCGACGAGTCGGGCCACATGAACTTCGCCCTCGAGCTCGTCAACACCGTGCGGGCCGAAGAACCCGACCTGTTCGACGACAAGCTGGCCGCGGACATCAACTCGATGGTCCAAGAAGCCGTCGAGTGTGAGTACCAGTTCGCGGCCGATGTGCTGAGCGAAGGTATCGCCGGCATGAGCCTCAACGACACCCGCGAGTACCTCCAGTTCGTCGCCGATCAGCGGCTGACCCAGCTGGGGCTTCCCAAGCAGTTCGGATCCAGCAACCCGTTCGGCTTCATGGAGCTCCAGGATGTCCAGGAGCTCACCAACTTCTTCGAGCGCACGGTGGCGGCCTACCAGGTCGGGGTCGAGGGCGACGTCGCCTTCGACGAAGACTTCTAGCCTGAACCGCCCACGACGAAGCGCGCCACCACCGCACCCATGCGGTCGGCGCGCTCGTCGGCTAGCGCTGCAGCGCCTCTAGTAACCGTTCGGCGGCGGCCGTTGGCGCGATCTCGCCGGCCAGCACCGCAGCCTCGAGCTCGGGGCCGAGGTCGCTGCGTCGGGCGTAGGCCCGGAGCCGGTCGTCGACCATCGACCACATCCACGCCAGCTGCTGGCGCGCCCGCTTCTCCTCGCGGCCACCGTTCGCAACCATGAGCTCGCGATGGCGTTCGACTTCGGCCCAGAGATCGTCGAGGCCGACGTTGTGCAGGCCTGAGCAGGTCAGCACCGGCGGTAGCCAGTCGGGGTGTGACGGTTCGAGCAGGTGCAGGGC
>JABDJW010000099.1 GCA_013002375.1 Acidimicrobiales bacterium
GGCGAGGATGCCACCCCGCTCCTCACCGCGGACGAATCGATTCTCGGCACCGCCCCGATGCCGGCCTGGCGCGGAACCGCCATCGCCGAGATTCAGGCGTTCTCGGCCGACGGTGCGCTCGATCTGACCGTGCCCCATCCGGTGGGCGACATTCCTTCGTTGTTGCAGCTGGGATTCCGAGTCACCGAGAACCTGGTGCACGGATTCGACATCGCCCATGCCCTTGGGCTCGAGTACACGATCGCGGATGATCTGGCCGACTACGCGCTCGACGTCTGGCAGCCCCACACCAACCTGCTCGAGGCCAGCGAGCACTTCGGCCCGACCCAACCGGTCGCCGAGGATGCGCCCGCGCCCGACCGCCTTCTGGCACTGATGGGGCGACGTCCGGCATGATGCCTCGGTAAGGAACCACCAGGCGCGGTGGCACCAAGGAAACGGGAGAGCACAGTGGACGAGTATCCGGTCAAGGTCGGCAGCATGCTGTACACGCTGGTCGATCCGAACAAGGGCCACGAGATCGCGTACAACCGCTGGTACGAGCGAGATCACTACTACGCCGGTTGCATGATCGGGCCGTGGCTCTTCGCCGGCAGCCGTTGGGTCGCCACCCGGGAACTGAAGGATCTGCGATTTCCCCAGGACGACAGCAACCTCGTCACCCAGCCCTACGACGCCGGCAGCTACGTCGCCATCTACTGGGTGCACAAAGATCACCACAACGATCATTTCAAGTGGGCCGGCGGGCAGGTCGTCGAGCTCTACAAGGAGGGTCGTGGTTTCGCCGAGCGGAAGCACGCCCACACCGTCCTCTACTGGTATCACGGCACCGAGTACCGCGACCCCGACGGGGTGCCGGTCGAGCTGGCCCTCGATGCCTGCTTCGACGGCCACATCTCGGTCGCCATCGATCGGGCCGCCGGCGTGGCCGAAGCCCAGCTCGACGAATTCCTGGCCGGTGCCCTGGCCGAAACCATGGCCGGTAGCGCGATCGCCATGAGCAGTCAATGGAAACCCGAGCAGCGGGGCGGCGAAACCACCTCGCAGGCTCCGATGGACCTCGGCTCGCCGACCGGTGGCGACAGCCGCATCATGCAGCTGATGTTCACCGAAACCGACGTGCGCGAGTCGTGGGATCGCATTGTCTCGTACGGCCAGAGGGTGAACGACAGCGGGCTGGCCACCGTGGTCTATGCCGCGCCGTTCCACCGCACCAAGGTCGGCACCGACACCTACGTCGACGAGATCTGGTAGCCCCGGTGGAGCTCACGGCGGTCGAGATCCGGGTGCTGGGGGCGTTGATGGAGAAGGACCGCACCACTCCGGACTCCTATCCGCTCACGACCAACGCGTTGGTGTCGGCGTGCAACCAGAAGAGCAGCCGCGAACCGGTGATGGCGCTCACGGCAACCGAGGTCGATGCCGCCATGCTCTCGTTGCGCGAGCACGGGCTGGCCCGCACGGTGCGTGGCGACGGCCATCGGTCCTTCAAACATCGCCACGTAGCCGACGAAGCATGGCGTCTTGACGACGGCGAGCTGGCCTGCCTGGCCGTGATCATGCTGCGAGGCCCGCAGTCGCCGGGCGAGTTGCGTACCCGGACCGAGCGGTATGTGAGCTTCGGCGACAACGAGATGGCCGAGGCTGCGCTGCGCCGGCTGGCCGATCGGCCCGAGCCCCTGGTGCGCAACGTCGGGCGGGCCCCCGGGCAGAGCCAAGACCGCTGGATGCACCTGGTCGGCGATGGTGCCCCGGTCGCCAAGGTTGCGCCGTCTGCGCCGGCGTCAACTCCGCCGGCGGCGGAGTCGGTTCCGGTCGCCCCTGATGCTGGCCACGCGCCACCGGTCGATCTGGCCGCTGAAGTCGCCGAACTCCGGACGCTCGTCGAGCGCCTCTACGCCGAATTGGGTATCGACCTCTGAGCCCGGCGCGGCTCAGGCGTCGGCCTTGTGGAGTTGCGTCCAGCGTTCGGCTTCCGATGCTTGGAGCCGAGCCGACACCGCCTGAAGGATCTTCAGGGTCAACACCGGGGCCTGTTCGAGCAGGCTGACCAGCTGCATGCGGCTCGCCACCTCGAGCTCCATGGGTGAATCGGCCACGACCGTGCCGCGCCGGCGCCCGGCCGCGAGTACCGCCATTTCGCCGAAGAGTTGACCGTCGGTGATCCGACCGATGAGCTGCCCTTCCCGGTACACCGACGCATGGCCGGTGCGTACCAGAAAGATCTCCCGGGCTTGGTCACCCTCGCGGGTGAGGACCTCGCCTTCTTCGACCGTGCGTTCCTCGACGATGCGGGCGATTGCGGCGATTTCCTTCTTGTCGCAATGCCGTAGCGCCCGAATCTCTCGGAGTCGGTCTTCGAGGTCGTTGTGTTTCCGTAGCCGCATGGTCCCGTCCTTTGCCCGCTTGATGTGTCCGCATCTTCACCATCCGCCTTGGCGGCGCTGAGGGCAAGGTGCAATCGGTCACGCCCCGACGTGGACGTCAAGTGCCATGCCTGTCAGGTAGGGCCTGTGCGGCAGGACGGGTCAGGCGCCGGTGAGGGCTGCGACGACCGGTGCCATGTCGTCGATCGCGGCGTGGCTCAACCCGATGTAGGTGATGCCCCAGCGCTCCCGCCAAGCGTGCAGCGTTTCGATGCACTCGTTGACCGAGCCCACCAACTGGTGAGGCGAGGTCTTGGCTTCGTCCGTTGTCAGGCCGAGCGCACCGGCCATGGCTTCGGCCACTGCGTCGCGATCGTCGGTGATCATCGCCAGGTGGATACGGGTCTGGAGCTCGATGGCGGGGAACCGTTCGGCGGCGGCAGCCTTGATCCACGCCAGCTTCTGGTCGGTTGCGTTGGCCGTCGCCGTCGGCCCGGCTCGATGATCGATGACCCCGGCGGCCAGGCCGGGGTTGAGTCCCACGATGTCGGCGTGTTGGCCGGCCAGGCTGAGAATCTTGCGCCCGCCGCCGGCGATCATGATCGGCGGATGCGGGCGCTGGTGGGGAGCCGGGTAGCCGGTCATGTCGACCTGGTAGTGCTCGCCGGCGAACTGAAACGGCTCGGCGCGCAGCAGTCCCTTCACGACGGTGACGGCTTCGCCCAACCGCTCGATCCGGATGCCCGGGCGGTCGTAGGCCAGACCGGCGCCTTCGTAGTCGGCCTGCATCCACCCTGCGCCGATCCCCAGCTCGAGCCGGCCGCTGGAGAACAGATCGAGGCTGGCCGCCTCCTTGGCCAGCAGCACCGGGTGGCGGTAGTCGTTGGCCAAAACCAGGGTCAGCAGGCGAAGGTCGGTCGTGGCCGCGGCTGCGGCGGTGAGGCCGATCAGCGGCGCGAACTGATCGTCGAAATGGTCCGACATCGAGAGCGCCGAATAGCCGAGATCCTCCGCCTTGCGGGCCAGTTCGGTCCACTCGGCCGGCGAGGAGATCCCGCTGCCCTGCAGGCTGAAGCGGAACGGTCGGGGAGAGGGCGCGGTCACGAGATTGGCCCGGTTGTCGGCATGGCTGGAAGGCTAGGCCGATGGCCGACGATCCGCTGCACGACTTTGCCCGAACCGATGTCACCCTGCTCGGTGAGACCAAGACGGTGTACCGCCTCGGGTCGGGACCGGCGGTGATCGTGATGGCGGAGATCCCCGGCATCACCCCCAAGGTGGCCGACTTCGCCCGGCGGGTCGCGGCCATTGGTTGTACGGCGATCATGCCATCGTTGTTCGGCGTCGACGGCAAGGAACCCAGCAACGGCTACATCGCACGCTCACTGGTGCAAGGCTGCGTCTCTCGTGAGTTCGTGGCACTGGCCCGAAAAACGCCGGCTCCGGTCACGAACTGGCTGCGGGCGCTGGCCCAGGCCGAACACGAGCGGTGCGGCGGGCCGGGCGTGGGCGCGGTGGGCATGTGTTTCACCGGGGGTTTCGCACTGGCGATGATGGTCGACGAGTCGGTGCGGGTTCCGGTCTTGAGCCAGCCGAGCGTCCCGTTTCCGGTCGGCGGAGCCCGTAAACAGGACCTCGGCATCTCCGACGCCGACCTGCGGGTCGTCAAGGAGCGGGTCGAAGACGGTGTCTGTGTCGTCGGCCTCCGCTTCACCGGCGATCCCATGGTCCCGAGCGAGCGTTTCGAGCGGCTCCGAGCCGAACTCGGCGACGGGTTCATCGGCGTCGAGATCGATTCCTCCAAGGGCAATCCCCACGGCCACCGCAAGGCCGCCCACTCGGTGTTGACCGAGGATCTCATCGACGAACCGGGCCAGCCGTCGCGCGATGCGCTGGAGCTGGTTCTGGACCATTTTCGCATGGGTCTTCTGACCTCGTCGCCAAAGAAATGAGCCAAACGGCTCAATCCTCTGCGCCGGTCCGGATGTGGGTTCAGCACCGACACCTTCACGGTGACGGTGCAGGTCATCTCGCGACTTCGCTCGGTCGCGGCCGGCC
>JABDJW010000109.1 GCA_013002375.1 Acidimicrobiales bacterium
GGCAACGGCTGGCCGGTCTGCAGGAGAAAGCTGATCTCGTCGATCGAGCCCAACACCGGGCGAAACTCGAGCTTGGCCACCGACTGCACGATTTCGATCGCCCGCTGTTGATCGGTGACCCCGGGCAGCTCGACCAGGATGTTGTCGCCCTGGCGCGAGATCTCGGGCTCGGCGACACCGAGGCCATCGACCCGACGCCGGATGATCTCGATGGCGTCTTCGAGCGCACCGTCGGGGGGATCCTCGGTCGGGGTGAGCACGACCGAAGCCCCGCCCTGGAGCTGGATGCCGAGCACCGGCTCGTTGCCGGCGACGAAGGTGTACACCAACCCGGCGATGGCCAATGCCGTGATACCGATGAGCGAGACCCAGCGAGCTCGGTTCACGCGTCGCCTGTCTCGTCGGCGGCGGCTTCATCGGCGTTGTCGGCTTTGCGCTTGCCCTTCTGCAACAACCGCTGACCGGGGAATTCGTCGGCCGGCGCTTCGACCGATTCGCCATCGCGGGTCAGCACGGTTTGGATCGCGGCCCGCGACATCTTGAGTTCGACCCCTTCGGCCACGTCGAGCCAGACCGCATCGTCCTCCAGCTCGATGATCATCCCGTAGATGCCGGCGACGGTGACGACCTCGTCACCCTCTTCGAGCGCGGCCAGCATCGACCGCTGTTGCGAGGCTTTCTTCTGTTGGGGGCGGATCAGAGCCAAGTAGAAAAAGGCACCGATCAAGATGAGAGGCAGGAATTCCATGAGCTCAGATGGGTAGGCGCAAAAGCGTAGGCGAGCCTACTCGCTGATCTCGGTCATGCGTCCCATACGCCGTGCACGTGTTGCCGAAAGGCGTCGAATTGCCCGGCCACGATCGAGGCCCGCACATCGGCGACGAAGCCGAACAGCCAGTGCAGGTTGTGAAGGGTCAACAACCGCGGCGCCGTCGGCTCCTTGACCTGGAGCAGATGACGCAGGTAGCCCCTCGACCAGCGAGCCACCGGGCTGTCGGGGGTTCCCGGGTCAATCGGGTCGGTCGAGGTCGCGAACTCGGCCCGGGTGAGGTTCATTCGGCCGGTGGACGTCAGCATCGTGCCGTGCCGGGCCAGGCGGGTGGGCAGCACACAATCGAACATGTCGACGCCCCGGGCGACGGCCTCGACGATGCCGACCGGGTCGCCCAGACCCATGAAGTAGCGGGGCTGGTCAGCGGGGAGAAGCTCGGTCACGGCGGCAAGCGCCGGGCCGGTGTCGGAGCGGTCCTCTCCCACCGACAGCCCGCCGATTGCGTACCCGTCGAAGTCAACGGCGGTGGTGCGTTCGGCACTGCGGCGGCGAAGATCGACATCGGTGCCGCCCTGCACGATCCCGAACTGGTGTTGGCGGTCGACGGTGGGGCCGGCCAAGAACGCGGCTCGCCCCCGCTCGGCCCACGCCGCGGTTCGCTCGACCGCCGTCTCGATCACGCCACGGGGCGAGGGCAGCGGCGGGCACACGTCGAGCACCATCTGGATATCGGCGCCGATCTGGGCCTGGATCTCGGCCGCCGATTCGGGGGTGAGCTTGTGGCGGCTGCCGTCGTAGGTGCTCTTGAAGAGCGCGCCTTCGTCATCGACCTTGGGCTCGAGGCTGAAGATCTGATAGCCACCGGAGTCGGTCAGCGTATGGCCATCCCAGTCGGCAAACCGATGGAGTCCGCCCAGTTTTTCGACGACGTCGGCACCGGGCCGCAGCATCAGGTGGTAGGTGTTGGCCAGCACCACCTGTGCGTCGAGGGCCTCGAGATCGGCCGAGGACAGGTGTTTGACCGCACCCCGGGTGCCGACCGGCATGAAACACGGCGTGGCGAACTGCCCTCGGGCGGTGTGGACCACGCCGGCCCGCGCCGAACCATCGGTGGCTTCGGCGACAAACGTCGCCTTCATGCAAGGGCTCTCATGGCCCCGTCAGGGTACCGCTGGGTCTCTAACTAAAGACCGAGGAGCGGCGCTTCTTGGCTTCGGTCTCGGCTTCGTTGGTGTCGGCCCCCAACTCCCAACCACCGCCTTCGCCCTCGGCCACGTCCGGAGCGTCGGCCGGCTCGGGCGCTTCGTTGGCCGCTTCGGTCGTGGCCGCCTCCGCCTCGCCGTCGGCCTCGACCGGTTCGTCGCTGACCGGAAGCTCGGGCAGCGCGAACGGATCGCGGTCGGGCACATCGATCGCCTTGGCGATCTGCACGCCGATGATGTCGAATCCCTTGCCGGTCGCGGTGTTCTGGGAAGCCTCGTCGGCCAAGGCCATCGAGCCGTTGTGCAGCAATGACACGCTGGCGACCTGAAACCAACTCCGCACGTCGTCGGGGTTGCGGTTGACGATGTCGCCGACGACGACGTCGGCCATGCGCATGCGAGCCACCTGCACGATATAGCGCTTCATTTTGCAACCTCCGGGACGGTCCAGCACCTGTTTCATCGGCATCGGAGGCATGGTCCCTGAGCATCCTTACGAAGGTTTTTCGTGCTCGCCGTCGTTTCGACGCAGCAGCATGGCGTCGCCGAAGGAGAGGAATCGGTAGCGGGCGTCGAGCGCGATGGCATACCACCGCTTCCACGCCGGCCCCACGAAGGCATCGATCATCACCAGCAGGGTTGACTGCGGCAGGTGGAAGTTCGTCAGCAGAACGTCGACCAATGCGAACTCGTATGGCGCCCGGATGAACAGGTCGGTGCGACCGGACAGCTCGTCGCGAGCGGCCGCCGATTCGAGGGCGCGAACCACCGTGGTACCGATCGCAATCACCCGCTCGGCATCGTGCACCGCGCGCCAGGTCGCCGGCGGCACGGCATAGAACTCGGTGTGCATCGCGTGCTCCGACAGGTCGTCGACCATCACCGGCCGGAAGGTGTCGAGCCCGACGACGAGCTCGACCTCGACCACGTCGGCGCCGGCGGCCCGGCATCGCTCCAGGACCTGCTCGGTGAGGTGGAGCCCGGCCGTCGGCGCGGCGGCCGATGCCGGCCGGTCCGAAAAAACGGTTTGATAGCGCTCGGCGTCCGCGATCGCCTGGCCGATATAGGGCGGCAGAGGCATCTGGCCGACGCGATCGAGCCCGTCGAGCAGCGGCCCGTCGG
>JABDJW010000122.1 GCA_013002375.1 Acidimicrobiales bacterium
GTGGTCTGGGAGCGCACGCTGGCCGCCTACCAGGCGGCAAAAGGCAGCTGAGCGGCCCGCCCACGCCGTAGCATCGTCAGCCATGGCACGAGTCTTTTCCGGCATCCAACCCTCGGGCGAACTCCACCTGGGCAACCTGTTGGGCGCCCTCACCAACTGGGTGACGATGCAAGACCAGCACGACTGCGTCTACTGCCTCGTCGACCTCCACGCCCTCACGTTGCCCAAGGCGCCGGGCGAGGTCCGGACCAATACCTTGGCCTTGGCCCGATTGCTGGTGGCGATCGGCATCGACCCCGAGCGGGCCACCTTGTTCGTGCAAGGCCAACTCCACGAGCACAACCAACTCGCCTGGCTGATGGAATGCAACGTGTCGTTCGGCGAACTGAGCCGCATGGTGCAGTTCAAGGAGAAATCCGAGGCCCAGGACTTCATCTCGGCCGGCCTGTTCACGTATCCCGCGCTCCAGGCTGCCGACATCTTGCTGTATGACACCGAGATCGTGCCGGTCGGCGACGATCAGCGGCAACACATCGAAATCACCCGGGACATTGCCGAACGGTTCAACCACCGCTACGGCGACACCCTCGTGGTTCCCGCCGCCGTCATTCCCGACGCCGGCGCCCGGGTCATGGATCTCCAACGCCCGACCAACAAGATGTCGAAGTCGCTCGACTCCGCCACCGGCACGATCGGGGTGCTCGACGATCCGAAGTCGATCGAGAAGAAGATCAAGCGGGCGGTCACCGACAACGACGCCGAGGTCCGGTTCGACGTCGAGAACAAACCCGGCGTCTCGAATCTGCTCTCGATTCTGGGCGCCGCCACCGGCCGTCAGCCCACCGACCTGGTCGAGGACTACACCCAATATGGTCCGCTCAAATCCGACACGGCCGAAGCGGTGATCGAGCTACTTCGCCCGATCCAACAACGCCACGACGAATTGGCCGGCGATCCCGGCGCAATCGAGTCCATCCTGGCCACCGGTGCCGACAAGGCCCGCTCCGTTGCCGGTCCGGTGCTCCAGCGCGCCCGCGACGCCATCGGCCTGGCCTGAGCCTGGCGTTGGGGTCAGGTCTACGTTGGACCCTGCGCGGCCACGGGGTCAGGTCTCGAGTGAACCTTGCGCGCCGCCAGCAACCGATCTAGCCGCTCAGCGTGAGGACGGAGCCGGTACGGACTCGCCCAGAGCGGCAAGAAGAGCGATTTCAGGGCCGAAACATCCGACGTAGACCTGACCCCAGGCGATCGCGGAGTCCAACGTAGACCTGACCCCTCACCAAAGAGCACTCCTAGTCGTTGTCGGCGGCGTCCAGCGCTTCGGCGACGTCGGGAGGCAGCGTCCACTGGTCACGCGGCAGGTGGTGCTCGCGGGCCCAGGCCACGGTCAGTGGATCACTCCCCGCCATCTCCAACAGGTCGGCACCGATCTGATCGTGCAGCAGGTACTGCCCGATCCGTCGGGTGAGACCCGAGCCGTTGGCCCAGAGTTCGGCCGTCTGGCGGCCGGCGACCTTCGCCGACAGGGTGGCCATCACCCGGGTGTAGGTACGCAGACCCGACTGCACCTTGCCGACGTCGTGCAACAACGCGGCGGCGAGCACCGGAGCCGTCGCGGCGTTGCCCAACGTCGCCTCGACATCTCGCGCCACCGAGGCTGAGTGTCGACGGTCGGGGCCGTACATTCGACCCCACAGCTCGTACTCCGCTTCGCTCAGCGTCGCCTGCACCCACGCGACCTCCGTCGCTTTCGGGCCGCCGGGGCGAAGCGAGCCGAAGAAACGCTTGACCAGATGCACCGCTTCGCCCATCAGCTCGCCGCCCTCGGGTGTGCGTCCTGGTACACCGACCAAAGCCGGTCGGTCGCGACCTTGGTATAGATCTGCGTCGTGGTGATCGACGCGTGGCCGAGGAGCTCCTGCACGGTGCGGATGTCCGCGCCATGGTCGAGCATGTGGGTCGCACACGAATGGCGCAGAACGTGCGGGCTCAGCTTGGCCGCCAAACCAGCAGCCATGCCGTGCCTCTTGACCACCCCCCAGGCCCCTTGCCGACTCAGCCGCCCACCGCGGCTGTTCAAGAAGAGGGCCTCGGTATCGGTCCGTGACTTCCAGCGCTCGGGCTCCATCGCGCCGCGCCCGGCCGGCTCCAGCCAGGCGAAGAGGGCGTCAGCGGCCAGCCGACCGACCGGCACCACTCGCTCCTTGGCCCCCTTGCCGAAAGCTCGTAGCAACTGGGCCTGCAAGTCGAGGTCGCCGAGCGACAGCCCGACCAGTTCCGATATGCGCAGGCCAGTGCCATACAGCACCTCGAGCATGGCGCGGTCCCGGCGCGCCGCTGGCGACGAGCCCTGCACCGCGTCGAGCAGAAGCTCGATCTCGGCTTCGGTCAACGGCTTCGGGAGACCCTTGCCGGTTCGAGGCACCTCGGCGTCAGCGGTCGGATCGGCCGGCAAGAGACCCTCGGCCACCAGGAAGCGGTGCATACCCCGCACGGCGACCATGATCCGAGAGACCGAGGAATCGGCCAGGCCTTCAGCCCGTAACACGTGCACGAAGTCCGCGATGTCGCCGGTCGTCGCACTGTCGGTGGTCAGACTGCGGTCGTCCAGAAAGCCGGCATAGCGCGCCAGGTCGCGACGGTACGCGGCCAAAGTGTTGGCGGCCCGGCCTTTCTCGACCGCCAACCAGGTCAGAAAATCCTCGGCCTCGAAGGGCAACGCCGCCCGCTCGGGTTTGGCCGGGTCAGTGGTGTCGGATGCCATCGACCTAGATCCCCAGGTGGGCGCGGGCCAAGGTGAGGCCGATGATCGATTTGGCGTCCTGCAGGCGACCGTCGGCGATCATGGCCGGCACGGATGTGAGATCGACCCACTCGATCGACATGTGCTGCTCTTCCGGGCCCTGGAGGTCGACGGGTACGTCGACAAAATCGGTGGTCAGGAAGACCCACGAGAACTCATCACAGAATCCGGCCGAGTTGTAGAAGCGCGACAGCAAGATGAAGTCGCGAGCCTGAAGGCCGACTTCCTCGGCCAGTTCGCGCTCGGCGGTGAGTTCGGGCGGTTCGGCGGCGATGTCGCGTTTGCCGGCCGGAATCTCGAGCAGCTCGACGTCACACGCGGCGCGGTACTGACGCACCATGATCGCTCGGCCGTCCCGCACTGCCACCACCGACACCGCGCCGGGATGATGCACGATGTCGCGGGTCATGGGCTCGCCGGTCGGGGTTTCGAAGTGCCCGGTGGCGAGGCTGATCACGTAGCCCTGATGGATGTGATCCTCGTGCAGTTTCTTGAAGCCGGTCACCCTGCAACGCTACTGGGTTCGCCGGGCAGGGCTGTGGAGCCTCGCCGCACCGACTACTCCTTCGGCGCGAGCGCCCGCTTCGACACGTCGATCGTGAGGAGCGGAGGATTCCGGCCCTCGTTGCGATCGAGGGCCGCGCCGACAAACGCCCGGAACAAGGGTGCGGCCCGGTTGGGGCGGCTCTTGAGTTCGGGATGGGCCTGGGTGCCGATCCAGAACGGATGCCCGTCGAGTTCCACGAACTCCACCAGACGCCCATCAGGAGAAACCCCCGACAGCCTGAGGCTGCTGCCCTCGAACCGGGTGCGATAGTTCGGGTTGAACTCATACCGGTGACGGTGCCGCTCCGACACGACCTCTTCGCCGTAGATGTCGGCCACCTGCGAACCGGGCGTGAGCTGCGCCACGTAGGCACCGAGGCGCATCGTGCCGCCCTTCTCGGTGACGTCGCGCTGCGATTCCATGAGGTCGATCACCGGATGCGGGGTGACGGGATCGAATTCGCTGGAATTGGCGCCGGCCAGACCGAGGGCATTGCGGGCGTACTCGATCGTCATCACCTGCATGCCCAGACACAACCCGAGGCAGGGAATGTCATGCTCGCGGGCATAGTTGGCTGCAGCGACCTTGCCTTCGACGCCGCGAGGCCCGAATCCACCCGGGATGACGATGCCGTCGAGGTCACGAAGCCGACCGGCCGCGAGCATGCCTTCGACGTCTTCGGCCTGGATCCAGTCGATCTCGATCTTCGTTCCGTGATCGAAGCCGCCGTGATTCAGTGCTTCGACCACCGAGAGGTAGGCGTCGACCAGCGAGACGTACTTGCCGATCAGCCCCACCCTGACAGTGTGCTCACGCGCTTCGACGCGATCGACAAGCGCCTGCCATTCGGTGAGATCGGGGGCGCCATCGAGTCGCAGGATCGAACAGACCTCGGTGTCGAGGCCCTCGTCGTGCAGAATCAGCGGGATCTCGTAGAGGCTGTCGGCGTCGGCCGCGTTGACGACCGCACCGACCGGCACGTCGCACAGGCGGGAGATCTTGCGCTTCAGCTCGTCGGAGATCGGCTCCTCGCTACGGCACACGATGGCGTCGGGCTGGATGCCGCGACTACGCAGTTCGGTGACCGAGTGCTGGGTGGGTTTGGTCTTCTGCTCGCCCGACGGTCCGATGAACGGGATGAGGGTCACGTGCACGTAGCAGACGTTGTCGCGTCCGGCGTCGAGTCGGAACTGCCGGATTGCTTCGAGGAACGGCAAGATTTCGATGTCGCCCACCGTGCCGCCGACTTCGGTGATGACGACATCGATGTCGTCGTTGGCCAACAGGCGGATACGCCGCTTGATCTCGTCGGTGATGTGGGGGATGAC
>JABDJW010000131.1 GCA_013002375.1 Acidimicrobiales bacterium
GTCATGGATACTTCCACTCGTTCCCCCTGGATCGAACCGATAGGTGCGGCCGTATCCCCCCGAACGCAGCCGCCGCTGCCGACTCTAACCCCAAGATTCTGGCGAGGAAAATGTGCGCCCGCCGAACCCCATCCTCGCCAAAAACCCAAAGGGGCGCGCGAACCGGCGAGGTGTTTCGGCGCCTCGCTGAGTGGGGGCGATGTTCTGAGCCCCTGGGCGAAGAACATGGAACCCGAAGGGTTCCCGTGGAGCTGGAGGGAATCGAACCCTCGTCCGCCAGGCGGTTACCGAATGCGATACGACCATTCCCAAGGGTGTGGCATCGCGGCTACCACGCTGTCGGATCAGCTGGCCCTGCCACACGAGTGCAACGGGGCCGTCCGGCTCGTCTTTCCGAGCGGTCAGTGGTCTTTCCCACCGTCAGCGGTCTCTCCCTGCTGTCCTCCACTACTTCTGTTGCCGGGCTGTAGTGGACTGGCCCCGCGACACCATTGCTGGCCGCAATTTCTCTACTACCTACTGATAAATCAGGCGGCGAGAGCGAGATCGCTATCGGCGTCTCTTTTGGTTGCCCCGTTTAAAGAGTCTGAGCAACTCTGGTCGCACACCGCAGCTTCCGTTCCCAACGTCGAAACCGATCAGCCCCGTGGTGCTAAATGTGTTTTTCAAGTAGCAGAGCCCAGTCTACCGGCGAGGCGGGCTGGCTCAGCCTCGCGCCAGGAGCTCGGCGATCCTGTCGCCGATGGCGCGCGCCGGTACCGGCATCGGTACGTCGGTGGGCCCGAACGGGTTGATGCCGTCCGGGCACTCGATCGGCGTGGGTGCCTCGACGGTGGACTCCCAGAGCACGTCGCCGGAGCGGGCGGCGATCAGTCGGAGGTCCAGATCGTTGGTGGTGAGCTCGACTTCGGCGCCGGCGCACATCGACGTCTCCGAGCGCTGGTCGCCATCGCGTAGACACAGCACGAGCTCGGTCTTTTCGATCTGGTTGCCGGCCGTGGCGATCGTGGTGGCGAGCAAGGGGTAGCGGGGCTGACCGTCGAGCTCGAAGGTGGCGCCGCCGCGTTGGTCGACGATGGTCAGCGGGTGCTCACCGGGGCCGCCATCGTAGGGCGCAACGGTGTCGACCTTGTCGAACGTGCCCGCGCACAGCGCGTTGAGACCGGCGGCCACGAACACCCGTCTCGTCGAGGTTTCGGCATCCGGTGTCGTCGTCGCCGTCGGCGGGACCGTTGGCTCGGCCGGCACGGCTCGTTCGGCCGGCTGGTTGGTCGCCGTCGTCGGAGACGCGTCCACGGTGTCGTTCTGGTCGTTGCGCACCAATCCGGCGATCACGATCATCACGATCACGCTGGCGATCGCGGCCGTGTACATCAGCACGTTGACGGAGCTGTCACCGCTCTTCTTGCGCGCCGGCGCCCGCTTGGCTGCCGCGGCGGCGGCCTCGATCTCGCTGGCCATCGCAGCCAGCCCCTCGGGCACGGGCGCGCTGTCGACGACGGCCGGGACGGCCGGGTCGTGCCCGCACATCTTGCAGGTCTCCCACGATTCGGGCATGAATCCCGAACAATTCGGGCAGGTTTCCATATCGCTTGGTTCGACAGGAAAATCCGGGCGCTTGATGAAGATTTGGGCCCCTTCGGGCTCGTTTCTGCCGTTACTGGCGGCGACTGTCGGCGATGGCGCGGGCCGCGTCGCGTTCGGACTGACGATCGGCGATCGTTCGCCGTTTGTCGAGCACGTTCTTGCCCCGGGCCAGCGCCAGTTCGATCTTGGCTCGCCCGTTCGAGAAGTACAGGCTCAGTGGCACCAGGGTGAGGCCTTCGGCGGCCATGCGATGGCCGAGGCGCTCGATCTCGGCCCGGTGGAGCAGCAGTTTGCGGCGCCGATCGGGATCGTGACCGAATGCCGCAGTCGCGGTCTTGGAGTAGGGCGCGATGTGCAGGCCCAGCAGCCATGCCTCGCCGTCGTCGACGCGGGCGAACGCATCGGCGAGCTGCACCTTGGCCTCGCGCAGTGACTTCACCTCACTGCCCTGCAGCACCAACCCGGCTTCGAAGGTGTCGAGGATCTCGAAGTTGCGCCGGGCTTGCCGGTTGGTGGCCACGACTTTGCTCTGGGACACGGCCGCCTTGCGGGCAGCTTGCTTCTTCTTTGCCTTGGCCACCTCGTCGAGGGTACCGGGCCCGTCTCGCTCGCGGTCGGTCGGCAAGCCGGCGTTCAGGGGTATCCTCTCGACGTGGATCCTCGACCCATCGCGATGTTCGATTCGGGATTCGGCGGACTCACGGTCGCTCGGGCGCTGATCGATCTCCTGCCCCATGAGTCGCTGGTCTACGTGGGCGATACCGGCCGGTACCCCTACGGGCCGCGCGACCTCGAAGAGGTCGCCGGGTTCGCCCGCCAGATCGCTCGCCACCTGGTCGAGGAGTACGACGCCAAGATGCTGGTCGTCGCCTGCAACACGGCCGCAGCAGCCGCTCCGCTACCGGAATTGGCCGCCGAACTGGGCCGCCCCGTCGTCGGCGTGATCGAACCCGGGGTCCGGTCACTCCTGAAGGCAACCGAAACCGGGCGGGTCGGCGTGATCGGCACGGTGGGCACCATCGGCAGCGGTGCCTATCAAGCGGCGGTCGCGGGAATCGACCCGGCCGCCGAACTCACGTGCGCGGCCTGCCCGGGTTTTGTGGAGTTCGTCGAACGGGGCGAGACCGAATCCGAACAGGTGCGGATCCTGGCCCAGCGGTTGTTGGCCCCCCTGCACGACGCCAAGGTCGATGCCCTGTTGCTCGGGTGCACGCACTATCCGTTCCTGGCCCACACCATCCGCACGGTGATGGGTCGTGAGGTCGTGCTCGTTTCATCCGCGGACGAAACCGCGTTCGAAATCCGCGAGGCCTTGCGCGGGTCGGACCTGGCGGGGGATGGTGCAGGTGGCGGACCGTCCTACCGGTTCTTGTCCTCGGGGGACGTGGCCTGGTTCGAAGAACTGGGTCGGCGCCTCCTCGGGCCGGAGCTGCTCCAGGCGCAGGCCTGTCCGTGGTGAGCCGGCCGGAGAGGTGAGGACACGAGCGTGAGCACGAGCAACATCAGGGTGACGATTCTCGGAGCCTCGGGCTCGTTTGCGGGCGTCGACCAGGCCTGCACCGGGTACCTCGTGCAGAGCAGACGATCGAACGTCCTGCTCGACTGCGGGCCGGGGGTGATGGCCCAGCTGCAGAAGTACGTATCGCTCAGCGAGCTCGACGCGATCGTCATCACCCACTGTCACCCCGATCACTGGGTCGAGCTTCCGGTGATCACCAACGCACTCAAGTACGTACTCAACAGCCACCACCTGCCGGTGTACGGCACGGCCCGCACCCACGACTTCTTCGATCTCGTCGCGACCGGTCCGCCGGCGCCGACGATCGTGTGGAGCACGATCGATTCCGACTCGACACTGGCGATCGGCGATCAGCGCTGGTCGTTTGCCTTGGTCGATCATCCGGTGGAGACGCTGGCGCCGCGGGTCGAGGTCGGTGATTCGACCTTCGTGTTCTCCTCCGACACCGGCCCTGACATCGATCCGAGCATCTTCGGTCCCGACATCGATCTGTTGCTCTGCGAGGCCTCACTTCCCATTCAGGACGAAGGGCAGGCGCCACACATCAGCGGCCGCGAGGCGGGCGTGATCGCCAGAGAAGCCGGCGCCGCTCGCCTGGTGCTCACCCATTTCGTGCCCGGCACCGATCCCGAAGAACACCGTCGCGACGCCGAACTGTCGTACGGTGCTCCGGTCGAGATCGCCACGATGGGGGCGGTCTTCGCCATCTAGTTCGGTACCTCTAGTTCGGGCGCCCACCTGCGTGCCCACGACCCCGGGGAGCAACCCAGTGAGACCTGACGGACGCCAAGCCAACGAGCTTCGCCCGCTTTCGTTCCAACGCGACTTCACCGAGATGTCGACCGGTTCCTGCCTGGTCAGCTTCGGCCGCACCCAGGTGCTGTGCACCGCGTCGGTCGAAGAGGATGTACCGCGCTGGATGCGCGGCAGCGGCACGGGCTGGGTGACGGCGGAGTATTCGATGCTGCCCGGCTCGTCACCCGAACGGGTGCGGCGCCGGGTGTCCGGTCGAACCCAGGAGATCCAACGGCTCATCGGGCGCTCGCTGCGGAGCGTCGTCGATTTCGAGGCGATGGGCGAGGTCTCGGTGATCGTCGACTGCGACGTGCTGCAAGCCGACGGCGGCACCCGCACCGCCTCGATCTGCGGCGGCTATGTCGCCCTCCACGATGCGCTCGAACGGCTGATCCAAGGCGGCCAGCTGGGCGCCAACCCGATCATGACGGAGTGCGCGGCGATCTCGGTCGGCATCGTCGACGGCGAACCTCTGCTCGATCTTCCCTACATCGAAGACGCCAACGCCGAAGTCGACATGAACGTCGTCATTGTCGGGTCCGGTGCCTACATCGAGGTGCAGGGCACCGCGGAGGGAGCGACATTCAGTCGTGCCGAGCTCGACGCACTCCTCGGTTTGGCCGAGAAAGGCGTCGCCGAGATCATCGACGCGCAGCGCGACCTGCTGCAGACCCCGCCCGAGCTGCGTGGCTGAGCGGTCGGCGACGGTCGTCGTCGCAGCGACGGCGAACCCCCACAAACTTGCCGAGATGAACGCGGTGTTCCATGGAGCGATCGAGCTGCTGCCTCGGCCGGCCCATGTCCCCGAGGTCGTCGAGGACGCCGATTCCTTCGTTGGCAACGCTCGCCTGAAGGCCCGGTCGATCGTCGCAGCCACGGGCCGCGCCGCTCTGGCAGACGACAGCGGGCTCGAGGTCGACGTGCTCGACGGCGCTCCAGGTGTTGAGTCGGCGTACTACGGCGGAGGCGACCACGACGACGCCGCGAATCGCGCTCGCCTGCTCGAGGAGCTCGCGGCAGTCGCCGACGAGGAGCGAACGGCCCGCTTCCGAACGGTGTTCGTGTTGGCCCGTCCGGATGGGTCGGAGGTCGTTGCCGAAGGCACGTGCGAGGGCCGAATCGGCCACATCGAGCGGGGGAGCGAAGGGTTCGGCTATGACCCGCTCTTCATCCCCTCCGACAGCGACGGTCGCACGTTCGGCGAGCACACCGCGGCCGAGAAGAACGCCATCTCCCACCGCTCTCGCGCCTGCCACGCACTTCTTGCCGCCCTCCGAGCCTGACCCGCGCCCGGGCACTGGTGGCTGAGAGTGGCTGTGGGCGGACTTTCAGCCGCCAGTTGTTTGCGGCGCTCGGCACTGGTGGCTGAGAGTGGCTGTGGGCGCATTTTCAGCCACCAGTTGCTTGGGGGCGCTCGGGACGCCGAGCAGATCTACCGGTTGCTGCTCAGGCGGTGAACTCGAGGAGCGTGTCGGCCACCTCGTCGGGGCGGTCCCACATGAACCAGTGGGAGGCTCCGGGCAGGGTTCGAAGTTGGGCCGACGGCAGCGCTGCGACCAACGCCTCGGCCTGGGCGAGCGGGAAGTGGGGGTCGGCGTCGGCCCACACCACCATCGTGTCGATGTCGATGTCGGCGAACAGCCGAGTGACCCGCGGGAGCGAGGCCTGGTACCCGGCGCACATTCGGCGCAGGTGCGCACGCACTTCGTCGCGGCGAAAGCCCCGCCAGAGGTCGTTGGCGATGGCCGCCGGAAGCCGGCCGTGTTCGAGGAAGGTCCGCTGCGCCCGTTCGAATACAACGCGTGCGCCGTAGCGTAAAACCAAGCGGTTGAGTCCGAGCCGGCGCATCAGCGAGATGTCCCATGA
>JABDJW010000299.1 GCA_013002375.1 Acidimicrobiales bacterium
GCATTGCGCTCGGACAATCCGAATGACACCAGGGTCTCCCCCGTCGCCACGCCGGGCAGGTGCTGTTGCTTCTGCTCCTCGGTGCCGGCGACCAAGATCGGGAACGCCCCCAGTGCATTGACCGTGAAGCTCACGCCGACGCCGCCGCACGCCCGCGACAACTCCTCGACCACCAGGCACTGATCGAGCACACTGCCCGAGGTGCCGCCGTACTCGGGCGGCACGAACACGCCGAACAGCCCGGCGTCGGCCATCGCCGCCTTGACCTCCCACGGGTACTCCTGCAGGCGGTCGTACTTCCACGCCACCGGCCGCACGTGCTCGTCAGCCACCGCCTTGGCTCGCTCCCGCCACCGGTTGTTCTCCGCGGTCAGTAGTGGGTCGGGCATCCCACCAGTGAACACCAGGTGGCGTTGACTAACCAGCGGGGTCGGGGTCGATCGAGCGCACCCGATAGCGACGCGCCGCCCGCCCATCGATGTCGTCCCAGGACACCACCGCCATGCTCACACCACTGTCGAGCAGTTCGAGCTTGCGATCGATCATGGTCACGTGACGTTCGACGAAATCGTCCATGTCCTCGCGTCGGACCCACTCGTAGTCACTCATCTCGGCCGGATCGAGGGTGACGGTGGCGTCGGTGACCCGACCGGCATACAGGAAGTCGATCCGCCGGCTCTCGGGATCGATCAACGTGATCGTGCGACTGTCGAGCTTCACGTCGAGTCCCACCTCTTCGAACACTTCGCGGCGCACGCAATCGTCGGGCGTTTCGTTGCGATCGAGCAGCCCACCGGGGAAGACCCACGTCCGCCGATACGCCGACCGGGCCACCAGAATGCGGCCGTCGGGGCCCTCGATCACACAGCTTGCGGCCAGCACGTAGCTGGGCATGAACGCCCCGACGACGCGACGGCGCAGGAAGCGGGGCAGCGACTCGAACGTCCAGTACGCGGCTCGGCGCAACGGGCTGCCGAGGCCGGTGAGGCGCGCCAACGGCGACGACGAGCGGGGAGAACTCACGAACCCAGGCTAGGGCCTACGAACCGAAGGCCGCCGCACGCTCGGCCAGCAGGGCCTCGAGCAGCTCGTCCGAACCGGCCGCCACCGGTGTGCGGCGAGCATCGTGATCGAGCACGACCAGGTCGCGGCCCCATGCATCGGCCACCGCGGCGCCGGCCTCGTGACAGATCAGGGTGGCGGCCAGATAGTCCCACGAGCCGTGAGCATCGACCGAGCAATCGACGCTGGCATCGAGGCTGCCGTCGGCCACCGCAGCGACATCGAGTGCGACCGCGCCCAGGGCTCGGAACTGACGCCAGCCCAAGGGGCGCGGGGGCATGCCCGAGATCGCGACGATCGCCTCGTGCAGCGGCGGCGCACCGGCCCGGGTGAGGGTTCGGCCGTCGGCCCGCGCACCCCCGCCCCGAACGGCGTCGTAGCGTCGACCCGACACATGATTCACGACCACCGCCACCAGGGGCCCGTCGTCATCGACCACACAGATGCTGGTGGCATACCAGGGCAGACCCCGCGATGCGTTGGTCGAGCCATCGAGCGGATCGACGACGGCGATCAGCGGCCGATCAGTGTTCACCTCGCCGGCCTCCTCACTCAGCACCCCGAGGCCATCCGCGGTCAAGATGTCGATCACGGCCTCGTCGGTCACCAGATCGAACGCATACTGCCCCACCCGTTCACCCGATGGGCCTCGATCGGCGGTGGCGGCGAAACCCTCGCGGGCCGCGTGCACCGCTCGATACAGCGTGGAACGAAGCGCCTCAACGGGCGGGTGCTGGGCAGTGCTCATCGCCCAAGTTCACCACGCCGCAACCGGCCGGGGTGCCATCGGTGAGGGAAATGCCCGCCGGGGTGGCAGGCTGTACCCACTTCGCCCTTCGGCCCCCATTGAGGAGTTCTGCCCGTTGGCCGTCATCGACATCGCCGGGTTCATCGCGGATCTGAAGGATCACGCCGCTGACCACGGTTTCCACATTCACGACGAGCGCCACTTCGTCGAGACCTATTCGATGCGTCAGGCGTTCGAGGTCGATTTCCACCCCGCCGACGCCTGCGGCGGTCCGCTCGATCTTCACCTCGCGGTCGATCTCGACCCCCGGGTGCTGCTCGCCTTCGAGGACGAGGTCATCACGGTGGGCCCCGACGGTCGACCGAGCAACGACCTCAGCATTCCCGTCCTGTTCACCTGGGGTCTCCCACCGCTCGCCGAAAGCCCGGATCTCCTCGTGCTGGCCACCGAATTGGCCGGCATCGGAGGTGCCGACCTGCCGCTCGAGGTCTCGGCCGCCGACATCGTCGGAGCGTTGAGCGTCTCGGGCGAACCCAAGCGAAGCCTCACCATCGTGGCCAAGGCCGAACTCACCCTGGCCAGCATCTTCCTGGGCGAAGAACAGCTCTGCGACGTACTCGACACCTGCTACAAGGTCAGCGAGTTCATTCTGCACCGGGCCCCGGAATGGGTCGGCGACTGGCAGCCCGACCAATAGTGCCGCCCCGGCGCTAACCGGCTCGCCGCATGGCGTCGCGCAGCGAGACCCGGGTACCGGTGCGCAACAGCGCAAAGCTGTAGATTCGCTCCGCAATCACCAGCACGCCGACGATTGCGGCCATCAAGAGCACCAAGGCCAGGACCAGTTCCCAGGTCGGCATCTCACCGTCGGCCAACCGGACGGGCAGCAGCATTGGCGAAGTGAGCGGGAACAGCGACAGCAGCCGCGCGAACCCGCTCTCGGCGCCGTTCTGGGCCGCGCCGATGCCGGTGATGTAGGCGACGAACAGCGGGACCATCATCGGTAGGAGCACCTGCTGGGAATCCTCCTGTCGCGACAGCAGCGAACCCGCGGCGGCGAACATCAGGGCGTACAGCATGAACCCGAGCACGAACGTCACGAACGCCAGGGGCAACGCGCCCCAGAGCGAGCTCGGGATGTCGACGTCGCTGGTCAACGCCATTGCGACCCCGAGCGCGATCAGCACGACCAGGAACTGGCCGAGCGCCAGTACCCCGTTACCCAGCGTCTTTCCGGCCAACAGCTGACGCGGTCGAATCTGGGCCAGCAATACCTCGACGACCCGGGTCGATTTCTCCTCGATCACCGACATGACCATCAGGGCCCCATAGGTCTGAATGGCCACGAAGGTCAGCATCATCGAGATGAAACCGACCGTGAACCGGATGTCGTCGGACTGTGACGATGCCTCGAGAACCCGCCGCTCGGGCAGGGCGCCAAAAACCAGCTCGGCCGCTTCGACCGGGTCGAGCCCGACCGCGGCGGCCCGTGCGCCGAAACCGACCTGACCGAGCGTCGCCCCGACCAGCGCTTCCGCGATGGGGTCGACCTCCTCGTGCCACACCAGAGTGGGCGATGCCGTGCTCGCGCCATCGGATTCCGGTAGGACCACCACGACTTCGAGCTCACCGTCGAGCAAGGCCTGCTCGGCAGCCACCAGTTCGAATCGCTCCGGTTCGAGCCGATAGGCGCTGCGTTGGCCCAAGGCACCGGGAGCTTCCGGATCCGGGGCGACCGCAGCCAAGGCGGCGATGACGGTGCCGGGATCGCGGATCGAACCGCTTGCTGGTGTTGAGTCATCCGCCGCGACAACGCCGACCCGAATCTCCACGACACCATCGCCGCCGCCGGCGAAGGCCAGAGCCAGGATCGGCCCCGCGATGGCCGCCGCGAGCAGCACCGCACTCGAGATCTGGAACGCCCTGGTCCGAGTGCGGACCAAGATCTCGCGCCGGGCGATTTCACCGATCATGCCAGTTCCTCGACCGCTGTTTCTCGACCGCTCGCTTCCACCAGGTCGAGGAACAGCTCCTCCAGGCCCGGCGGCTCGAACAGAAAGGAACGCACTTCGCCCGCCTCGTTGGCGGTGGCCATCAGTCGCGTCGGATCGCTGTTGCGAGCGACGTCGAACAGCACCCGGGGCCCGTTTTGTTCCACCAGGCGGGCCGGGTCCCCGGCAAGCGATTCGACGAACCGGTCGGCTTCGGTTGCCGCGCCGAACAACACGGTGCAGTGCCGGCTGGGCGCACCCGCCCGCAGGTCCTCTAC
>JABDJW010000178.1 GCA_013002375.1 Acidimicrobiales bacterium
TTCTCACCCTGATCGAACAGGCCGAGGAAGCCTTCGAACAAGAGGAAGCCGAGGAAGCGGCCCGGAAGATGATGGAGGGGCAATTCACCCTCGATGACTTCCTCGAGCAGATGCAGCAGATCAAGAAGATGGGCTCGATCGGCAGCCTGCTGAGCCTGATGCCGGGCATCCCCAAGGAGATCAAAGACGTCGAGATCGAAGACAAGCAGATTGCTCACGTCGAGGCCATCATCCGGTCGATGACCCTCGAGGAGCGGGTCAAGCCCGAACTCATCGACGGGTCCCGTCGAAACCGCATCGCCGCCGGTTCGGGTCGGACTCCGGCCGAGGTGTCGGCCCTCATCGATCAGTTCAAACAGATGCGCACGATGATGAAGCAGATGGGGGGCTTCGGAACCAAGAAGCGGCGCAACAAGAAGGGCAAGAAGGGCAAGAAGGGCGGTCGCGGCGGTGGTCGCACGACCCCGAAGGGTGGCGCAAAAGCCGTGAAGCCCGAGCTCAGCCTGCCCGACCTCGAAGAGGAGTTGAAGGGCATGCCCGGGTTCGACAAGTTCGAGGGGTTCCCCGACCTGCCCTAGCCGACCTTCTCGGCTTCCTTCTCGGTCTGATGTTGCATTCAGGGCCTCGACTCCGCAGACTAGAGCGGTTCAACTACCGATCTTTCGAAGCTCCGATCGAACACCCCTGAGGACAAACCTGTGGCCGTAAAGCTCCGCCTGATGCGGATGGGCAAGAAGAAGCAACCGACATACCGGGTGGTTGCCGCTGATTCGCGTTCGCCCCGCGATGGTCGATTCATCGAGATTCTCGGCACCTACGAGCCCCGTCAGGATCCGTCGGTGATCAGCATCGACAACGACCGTGCGGTGCACTGGCTGTCGCATGGCGCCCAGCCGACCGAGCGGGTCGAGAAGCTGCTCAAGATCAGCGGTGCCTGGGAACAGCACACCGGTGAAACGGTCGTCGTGCCGACCCCGACCGCCAAGGTGACCGTCGCGGCCGACAGCAAGCCGGCCGAAGAACCCGTCGCGGCCGAAGCAGCAGTCGCTGAGGCTCTGGCCGAAGACGCGCCGGCAGAGGCTGCGGCCGAGGAAGCTTCTGCTGCGCCGGCTGAAGAGGCGGAGGCATCAGCCGAAGAAGCCGCTGACGAGTCGACTGCATCATGAGCGAACCCGAGACCGCCAACGAGGTACTGACCTTCTTGGTCAAGCAAATCGTCGACCAGCCCGACGCGGTCGAGGTCGATATCGAATCGGCCGAAGAGCGCAGCGTGCTCGAAGTCCGGGTTGCCCCTGGCGACATGGGCCGGGTGATCGGCAAGCGGGGTCGGGTGGCCAACGCGATCCGAACCGTCGTGCGCGCCGCCGCCGTTCGTGACGGCGTCGAAGTCGACGTCGAGTTCCTCGACTGACGCCTCCTCGCTCGTGCTGATCGTCGGTCGTTTGGGCCGACCACATGCACTCCGGGGTGAGATTACCGTCACCCTCACCACCAACCGCACTGAACGGCTCGACGTTGGTTCGGTGCTCCACTGCGACGCCGGCCGGCTCGTTGTCGAAGCGGCCCGCCCGCATCAAGGCAAGTGGCTGGTGAAGTTCGACGGGTACCCGGATCGCACCGCCGTCGAGACCCTGATCGGGCGCGAACCACGGGCCGAACCAATCCACGACCCCGACGAGCTCTGGGTGCACGAGTTGATCGGCGCCACGGTGGTCGAGGCCGACGGCACCGAGCGGGGCGAGGTGGTTGCGGTACTCGACAATCCGGCGTCGGACCTGTTGGAACTCGATACCGGGTTTCTGGTTCCCGTGGTGTTCGTCACGGCCCTCGTACCGAATGAGCGCGTGACGGTCGAGGCTCCGGCCGGCTTGTTCGATCCGGCCGAAGCGCTCGATGCTCGTGACCAATCGGCGGGTGATTGACATGCGGATCGACGTCTTCACCATCTTTCCGCAGCTGATCGGTGACTTCACCGCCGAAGCGCTCTTGGGCAAGGCCCAGGGCAAGGGACTGATCGACGTCCGAGCCCACGACATCCGGGCCCAGACATCCGATGTACACGGCACGGTCGACGATGCGCCCTACGGCGGTGGAGCTGGGATGGTCATGATGCCGGAACCTGTCTTTGCCGCGGTCGAGCACGTCGAGCCGCCCCGACCGCTGATCTATCTGGGCCCCGGCGGCCGCCGTTTCGATCAAGGGGTGGCGCGCGAATTGGCCGAGCTCGACGGGTTCTCGTTGCTCTGTGGTCGCTACGAGGGCGTCGATGAACGAGTGCGCTCCCATCTGATCGATGAGGAATTGTCGGTCGGTGACTATGTGCTGGCCGGGGGAGAAGTCGCTGCGCTGGTGGTGATCGAGGCCGTCGCCCGATTGGTGCCAGGCGTGATGGGGAACGCGGCATCGGCCGAGGACGAGTCGTTCGCCGACGGTTTGCTCGAGTACCCCCACTACACCCGCCCAGCCGAGTTCCGGGGCTGGCCGGTTCCCGAGATCCTGCGGTCGGGCGACCACGCCCGCATCGCTCGCTGGCGGCGGGCGATGGCGCTTCGCCGGACCATCGCCGAGCGCCCCGACCTGATCGCGGCCCGGGGCGGACTCACCGCCGAGGACGAAGCCCTGCTCGCCGCGTTCGAGGAGTAATCGGGACTGCGGCCGTCGCGTCGCTGCATCAGGTCGGGCCGGGCCGGCCGCTAACGCGGTCGATCGAGTGCAGCGTGCGATCGCGTCAGGCGAGTGGTGCCGATGTCGGCCGCGGCGGCTGCTCGGCGGCCCGCAGCCAAACCGGCCCTGTTGCTGAGGGACGTTCGCAGGCTGCTGAGGTGCGGGAAGGTCGTGTTGACGAGATGTTCGACCTCGCGGTCGCGTTCGGCCAGAACCGGGAGAAGGTCGCCACCGGCGGACGACGCCGCGGCTGCAATGGCCTGCTCCTGCACGGCTCGCAAGCGCTCGTTGACGGTGTGGGCGAAGCCGATGATGAAGGATCGACGGAACGATCGGGTGCGATTGCGGCCGCCGGACACGATCGAACCGTGCCCCAGCATGACGTTGACGGCCTGGAGGGTGAGTGACGTGAACAAAAGCTCGACCGCCTCGAGATCGGAGCGATACCCGATGACCGTTGCGATGCGCCCAGCCGAGGGGTCGTCGAAGGCCGGTGATCGAAGCAAACGCTCGAAGGACGCATCGTCGACACCCAGAATCGCTCGGCACCGGTTGGCCCGCGCCGCCGCGCCCAACAGCATGAACTTCTCCTTGGGGTACGGGGCCTCGATCTGGATATGGCTGATGGTGACCTCGCCGGAGCCCTCGCGGCGCTCGACGATGGCCCGATCGATGGCGTAACGGGCCATGA
>JABDJW010000181.1 GCA_013002375.1 Acidimicrobiales bacterium
GTCACCGATCGTGAACACCATGTCGGGAAGTTCTTCTCCGATCCCACCATCGACCGAAGGCTCGGACGACACCGGGGCTTTTGGCCACACCGCCAACGTGGCTCGGGTGTCGCCGGCCACCCGGGCCTCGACCACCACGCCATCCTCGCCGGTGACCGGCACCACCTCGACGAGATCATCGTCGTAGACCGGCGCCCGAAATCGAACCTCGGCTCCGCCGGTGCCCAGCCACTCCGCGCCCCAGCCCGCGGCGGGAACGTGCGAGAGATAGGCGTACACGGTCGTGCCGGCGACCAGGGCCCGGGGGTACCCCGCGGCGATCGCACCGGCATCGGTGTGCACCACGTTGTCGGCGTGCTCGGGCAGGTTGATGGCCCGCACCGACCAGGGCTGCAAGTCGTCCATCGACCAACCCTAGGCAAGCCGGCCGAGGGAGTGCCGCGGTGGGCAGGCCTCAATCCGCACCGCCGATCCGCCGACGGGGTACCAATGCTTCGTCTGCAACGCCTCGCCTTCGGGCCCCGCCCGGCGCCGCCGACCGCACCCGAACAACCACCGCTCGGCGGCGCCATTCTCGACGCCCCGTAGCCGGCGGACTTTCCCTACGGAGCGCCGTTCGCTAGCATCGAACACATGTTCGCCATCTCGCAGGCCGAGGTGACCCCACCGGCGACCTATCAGACCAGCCTGCTGGCTTCGGGCGCGCCCGAGATTCCCCGGACACTGCGGGGCCTGGACCGCCTCGAACTCGGCCGCGGCGCCTGGATCGACTGGGCGTCGGACTGGCTCGGCGGCTCCGATCACTGGTTCCACCGCCTGGCCACCGAGCTGCCCTGGCAAGCGGCCTCACGGCCGATGTACGACCGAGTCGTCGACGTGCCGCGGCTGATCTGCAACTTCGACGGACCGGACACGCCGAGTGAGTTCTCCCGCATCGCCGATCTCCTCAGCGCCCACTACGGACGAAGGTTCAGTCGCATGGGCGCCAACTGGTACCGCGACGGGCGCGACAGCGTGGCCCCCCACGCCGACAAGGTCCCCGACACCGGCGATGCCATCATCGCCATCGTGGCGGTCGGCGAGCGCCGCCCGTTCGTGCTGCGCCCGCTGGGCGGGCCCGGGCCGACCCATCGCTACCAGTTCGGCCGGGGCGATCTTCTGGTGATGGGCGGCACGACCCAGAGCTACTGGCAACACGGGGTCCCCAAGGTCAGCGGCCCCGCGGCCCGCATCAGCCTGATGTTTCGCGCCTAACCACCACGATTCCTGCCGCGGTACCTTTGGAAGATGTGAACTCGCGACTCGTACTGGCCGTCAGCGCTGCGATCCTCTGCACCACCGGCTGCGGCGATGACGGACCTCCGACCCTCGACTACCCGGTGAGCATCTCCAACACCGGCGCCGAACTCGAAGGCCACACACCCGCCGGGTTTGCCGGCAGCGGCACCGGCTTGCTGGCCGGCGACAACCTCGACGCCGACTTCCCCGACGGCGAGGGCGTGCAGTTCTTCGTCTCGTTCGAACTGCCGGCCGGGCTCGAGGCCGGCCCGACCGTGCTCCGCTCCGAAGCGCTCGACGAGGTGGGCGACCCCTTCGAGGACCTCGGCGCGCTGCGAGCCCACCCGATGTTCTTCGACGAGTTCGCCCCCGAGCTCTACGACCAACGGCCCGACGGTGAAGGCATCGCCTGCGAACGGGCCGACGCCACCACCATCGAATGCGATGTGACGCCCATGCTGACCAATGCGGTGGTGAAGAACCGGACCCACGTGCAATTCCGCCTTCGTTTCGACACGCCCGGGGATGGGGACGGAGAACCCGACCTGGCCCGGTTCTTCCTGACCGACCCCACGACCAACGAACCCGGAATCTTCAACCTCATCGTGGAGGCGCCCAGCCCGGCACCTGTCGACGGCAGCTAGGACGAGTCGGGCTCGTCCTCTCGGGCTCGAGCTCGCAGCAGCAAGACCAGGGCCGTGACGCCCACGACGGCCGCCACTGCGGACAGCACCAGGACACCGGTACCGATTTCGGTCGACTCGACCTCGCCATCGATGAAGGAATCGACCGCGTCGTTGCTCGTCGACGGCGGCGCGATGCTCGACGCCGATGGATCACCGGCTGCGGTCGGGAGCGGGTCGCCCTCTGGTTCCGAAACAGGCGGGTCGGAAACTGGCGATTCGGGTTCGACTCCCTCGGTGTCGGGCGGCGCCACGGCCGGATCGCCCGCGCCGAAGTCGAGGGTGGGGCTGGTCGGTTCGCCGGGATCATCCTGGCGGAGCGGCGGCGGGCGGAACTGGTTGCTGTCGATCAGTTCGCGGGCCGTCATCGAATAGCCGGGCCCGGTCACGATCGATTCGGGATCGAGGTTGACGAGCTCCGGTTCGCTGGCCGGCCACTGGCGCGTCAGTGGCGCCGGCGGATCGACGCCGATGTACAGGTTGCCGCCGATCAGATCGCCGAGTTGCCGGGTGCAATCGACGTTGCAGTACCCCATGAAATACATGCCGGGCAGGAGATCGTCAGGGAGTTCGAACGTGATCGATGCTCGCAGCCGCAACCAACCCTGGGCATCGGTTTCCAGTAGGTCGATCGGGCCGACCTCGATCCGTTCCGAGCTGGGCAACTCACCGAATTCGGGATCGGCCAACGCGATGTAGGCCGAGAACGGGCCGTCCTCCACCCAGCCGTACGCGCCACCTCCGGTGTAGCCGACCATCGTGGCCGTCTCACCCGGTTCGTAGCGGTCGCGGACCGGGTCGAACCAACTGCCGCCGGCCAAGGCGGGGGCGGCCAGCATCCCGCCCGTCACCACGAAAGCGACCAGCGAACCGACCAGCGACCGACAGGCTCGACTGCGTTTCATGCTTCGATGGTGCCACACCGCGCTGCGGCCGAGCGGGCAGCCCCGGCCCATGCAAATGGACTGATCGAGGGCTGTTCAACCCGCCGCCGGAACCACCGGAGCAAACAACGCACGCAGGTCGGCGCGCCCGGCGAGCGCGAGCCGCCGATACACCTTGTGCAGGTGGTTGTCGACGGTGCGGGCCGAGACGAAGTGCCGCTGCGCCGCCTGGGCCAAGGCCGCAAATCGCGCCATCGTCGTGTCGGGAGCGGCGGGCTCGATCGGTCGGCCTACGTAGGTAGAACTACCGATGCGGACGGCCTGGTCGCCTTTTTATGGTCATGGCACGACAGGAAGCGGGAACCCATGGCCATGCATCACCCCAGTACTCATCTCCTGCGAAGCACACTCACCGTTGCTGCGTTGATGCTCTTCGCGACAAGTTGCGCGCTTCTGACCAGGGTCAGCCAGACCGACAGCAACACGTTGCCCGATGCGGCGTCGTCCGACGTCGCCCTCTCGGCCACCGGCCAGTTCGCGGTCTTCACCACTGCGGCAACCGATATGACCCCGGCCGACACGAACGGCAGCAACGACATCTACCTGCGCGACAACCAGAGCGGGACCACGCAGCTGATCTCGGTCACACCGGCCGGGGTGGCCGGCACCGGCACCAGCCACAGCGCGGACATCTCGGGCGACGGACGCTTCGTCGTCTTCGTGTCCTCGGCCGCCGATCTGGTGGCCGGCGACACCAACGGCACGTCCGATGTCTTCCTGCGGGACCGCCAGACCGGCACGACCGAGCTGGTCTCGGTCACGAACACCGGCCTCGGCGCGAACAGTTCGTCCAACAGTCCCTCGGTCTCCGACGATGGCCGGTTCGTCGCGTTCGCCACCTTCGCGACCAACCTGTTCGCCGGTGACCTCAACGGCGCGTCCGACATCGTGATGAAGGACCGCCTGAACGGAAACAACACGCCGGTCAGCCGATCGACCAACCCCGTCGGCCCCACCGATGGGGCCAGCACCCGACCGACGATCGCCGCCGACGGGTCGGTCATCGTCTACGAGTCCTACGCCACCAACATCGTCACCGACGACACGAACGGCGAACTCGACGTGTTCCACTGGACCCGCATCGGGGCGACCAACGAACTGGTCTCCCGCGACGTGGGCGGCAACGCGGCCAACGGGCCCAGCCGCAAGGCCGACGTATCCGCCGACGGCGAGACGGTTGCGTTCGAATCGACCGCCACCGACCTGGTCACCAACGACACCAACACGTATCGCGACATCTTCGTGCGGGCGATGACTCCGGCCACGACCGAGATGATCACCACCAGCTCGACCGGCGGGGCCACCAATTTCCCGAGCGAAGGGCCGTCGATCAGCGCCGACGGCACCCGCGTGTCCTTTCACGCCAGCGCCTCCAACCTGGTGCCCGACGACACCAACGGTTACGTCGACGCATTCGTCTGGCAGGCCGGTTCCGACATCGAACGGGTGAGCATGGCACTGGACCTGTTCGGGCCGGTGGAGGGCAACGGATCGTCATTGTGGCCGGCCCTCAGTGATGACGGCACCGCAGTGGGCTTCGCGACCGCCGCCCTGAACCTCAGCAGCGAAAGCGCGACCACCACGAACGGTGCCAGCGACATCGTCGTGCGCGCGGCCCGGGTGCCCCACATCGACAGCACCAGCACCACAATTCTGCGGGTCGGGAGCGCGCGCGAGGTCACCTTCACCGGGCGTGACTTTGCTCCTGACGCCACCGTGCTGATCCCCGGTGGAGCCGGAGCCGCGACGATCGTCAGCCAGACGGCGACCGAGATCGTGGCCGACGTCACTGCGCTGGGCGACCCCGGCGATCGCGATGTCTGGGTGGTGAACCCGCAACCCCAGTTGGGCCAAGGGTTCCTCGGCGCCGCCGACCGGGTCTCGATGACGGCCTGGGATTCGCCCCGGTCGATCACGAACGCAGCCGATGCTCCGGTCGCCGATGACTACGACATGTCAGACCGCTATGTCGTGTTCTCGACCGCGGCGACCAACATCCTCCCCGGCGACACCAACGGCGTCTCCGATGTGTTCCGTTACGACCGGCTCACCGGTACCACCGAGCTGGTTTCCGAACAGACCAACGGCAACCCGTTCCTCGCCGCAACGTTCAACCCGTCGATCTCCGACGACGGCCGCTTCGTGGCGTTCGAGGGCCAGAGCACGATCGTGGGTAACCGGTACCTGACCGTGTGGCTGAAGGACATGGACACCGGGACGGCCACGATCATCGCGCCGCTCGCCTGCGTGGACAGTTCCTTCGTCGAACTCGAACCGCACATCAGTGGTGACGGAAACTGGATGGCGTTTCGCCAGCCATGGACCAGTTCATGCACCTCCAACACCGGGATCGTCCGCTACGACCGAAGCAACGACCAGACCGAGTGGGTGACGGTCGACAGTGCCGGCCAGCCCTGGAACGGCGCCAGCTGGAGAAAGCCCAGCATCAGCGAGGACGGCTCACGTATCGCAACAGAGCGCTCGGTGAACCTTGCGGTCCTGTACGACCTCACCCGGCCGCTGAGCGATCCGGACTACAGCACCGTCGTGAACGACACCATCTCGAGCGGATTCACGCCGCGCCCGTGGATCAGCGGCGACGGCGATACGGTGGCCATGACCGTGGGTTCTCCGTTCCAGGTGTATGCCTACGAGCACTCGACCGGCGTCGCCGCGCAGGTGGTCTTCGACGAGAACGGCGGGAATCTCGACTGGTCGGCTTCGACGATCGACCTCGACCATGCCGGCGATCGGCTTGCATTCCGCAGTACGGGCAACGATCTGGGCCATGCCATCGGTGACCCCACCGGCGACCTCTACGTGCAGGACCGAGTGACCGGTCATCTGCTCCGCATCGGCAACGGACAGTACCCACCGGCGATCAGCCCGAACGGATCGTGCGCGGTCTACCGCGAGTACGGCAATGACCTCCGGCTGACCGACCTCGACGGCACCTGCGCGCCGTAGCACCGCCTAGCGCAGAAGGCTGCGCACCTCAGCCAGCAGCTCGATGGTCTCGAGGGCCTCGGGCTGGGTGACGCTCATGCATCGCACGATTACGTCATCGAACCCAAGCTCGGCAAAGGGCGCCAGCTGGTCGGCCACCTCGGCGGGGGTACCGGCCACCACCTGGCCCGCCGTCATGCCCCGGTAGCCCTGAGCCAGAATCTCGTCGCGGCGGGCAACAGCCGCGCCGGGGTCGGCCAACACGATCGCGTCCTTGCGCACAATCGATCGCGGGGCCTTACCCAGCTCGGCGCACGCGGCCCGGTAGTGCGCGATGGCGGCGGCGCCGGACTCGGCGTCGAGGTTCGGTCCGCCGTACCAGGCGGTGCCCATACGAGCCGCTCGCTCGAGAGCGCGCGGTACTCCGGCACCGATCCACCACTCGACCGGCCGGGCCGGCACCAGGCCCAGCTGCACGGTGTGGGATGCGCTTCCCGCCGCGGCGCCCGGATGTACGTCGTCGCTGCTCACGGCCTCGCCCGCAACGAGGGCCTGGGCAATGGCCAACCGCCGCTCGAGCTCGGTGCCGCGCGAACCCAACTCGGCCCCCATCGCCGCGAACTGACCGGCGCCCGAACCAATACCGGTCTGCACGATGAACGGCGTATCGGCGCCGTCGACCAGCGAAGCCAGGGTGCCGACGTGCTCGGCGATCAGCACCGGATGCCACAGCGGCACCAGGAACAGGCAGCCCACGGGCCGTGGCCCCCACTCGGCCAACAGCCGGCCGAGTATCGGCGTGTTCTGGTAGTAGGGCCAGGCCATGGCGTGGTGGTCGCCGACCGAAAGCGAATCGAGTGCAACCCGATCGGCCACCCGGGTCCGCTCGATCATCCACTTCGCGGCCTGGGCGGGATCCGGGGTATTCACCGACGACGACAAGGACACACCCACACGCATGGGCCGAGGCTACCGGGTCCAGGTGGCGGTCAAGAGAGGTTTCGACGCCCAGGGTGGCGATCCCTGAGGTGGATTGCATGCCCCGATCTCGCACCGTGCCCGGCATCGACGACGGCTAGCCTGGAACGCGTTCTCATTCTGCGAGCACGCGTTCCGCAGACCACACCGAGGGAAGAAGAATGGCGATGAGCACACGGAGAAACCGACGAGCGTTGACCGCGCTGACCGCACTGGCGGCCTTGGCGCTGCTGGCCGGAGCCTGCGGCAGCGACGACGACAGCAGCGCAGCCACCACGCCGGAGGCCGCGGCCGGTACAACCG
>JABDJW010000216.1 GCA_013002375.1 Acidimicrobiales bacterium
GCATGGAGAGCTCCTTTCAAGCTGCTTGTATTAAGCATATTTGAAAGGGTCTATTTTGCTCTCTGTTTCTGGGTTTTTCTTTTTCGGTCCGTCGGCACCAACGGGCGACTACTGATCGAGCGTGACGATCAGATCCCGAACGGTGTGCTGATCCTCGAGCGGGTGGCGCAGCGGCTTGTCGTCGAGCACCCGGTAGTGGTTGCGGCGGCCGACCCGCACGCTCTGCAGATAGCCCCCGTCATCGAGCTCGCCGATGATGCGCTGCACCGCGCCAACCGTGATGCCGACCGCGTAGGCCAGATCGCGTTGGCGAGCCTCCGGGTTTCGGCTGATCGCGATCAGCACATGGGCATGGTTGGTCAGAAAGGTCCAGGAAGGTATTTCGGGCTCCGGTACGGTCAACATGCCCACTACGTTAGCCACATTTCAATAGCGCTCTCCAGAGTCAGACGACCCGTTCGCAATGTCTTGGGTCAGGCCGGCACCGTCGACTCCGAGGACTCCACCAAGGACTCGGTCCCGTCGCGCTCAGGCCCCGGGGTGATCGCGACCACCACGGTGGCATCGATGCGATCGAGCACATGATGAATCGTGTGGCCCAGGAAAAGGTCGCCGCCCCCGGTCCGGCTCGTGCCCGACAAGATCACGATGTCGGCACCCACGTCGCCCGCAGTGCGCACGATGCTGTCGCCGGCGTTCTCTCCCGATTCGACAATCGTCGTGTGGTTCGCACCCAGTCGGGTGGCGAAGTCGGATGCTGCGTTGACGATGTGGCGGACCGCTGATTGTCGGGGCGCATGGTCGCGCAGCAGGCCACTCACCAGCGGTGAAGCGCCGGTCGCAATGTGGAGCTGATGGAGGTGCGTTCCGATGTTGGCGCTGAGGTACGCGCCGATCTCCTGCGCGCCCCGCGATGCCTCGCTGCCCGACAGCGGCAGAACGGCCCGACTGAACGCCCAGGGCAGGCCGGGGATGTTGGGCCGCCGCACGACCACGGCCGGAATCGTCGCCCGGTTCACGACGTCATCGACCAACGGCGACACCAGGTGCGGCGCGCTGCGATTGGCATCGGAGCCGATCACGATCGCGGCGTAGCCCAGCCTGCTCTCGTCCAGAATGGCATCGGCGATGTTCGTCCCCGGACGGTGGAAGTGCTCGACGGTGCGGCCGGGCAGGACGTTGCGAACCGCATCCAGGTCGACCGGTTCATCGCCGACGGTCAGCAATTGGATCTCGGTCGATTCCGGCCACGTCAGCCCGACGATCTGGGCCGCGACGATCGACGACAGCCCGCCGGTGGTCGGAATGAGCACCCGCCCGCTGGTGACGATGGCGTTGGAATCGAGCTGATTCTCGAGATCGATTCTCCGCCGCTCCTCGGGATCGCCCTGCCAGCCGGCCAACACCCGCCGAAGGAGCGGCGGGGCCAGCATCGATGTGGCCATCGCCATGAGCACGATCACCGTGTACGAGCGCTCGTTGAGCACGCCGAGCGAGAGTCCGACGGTGGCGATGACGATTTCAAGCGCACCGCGAGCATTGAGCCCGACGCCGAGCGCCGCTCCTTCTCGGGTGGGCAGCAGCGACAGCCGCGCGCCGAGGATCGATCCGACGAACTTCGAGATCGACGCGGCGCCGAGCACGATCGCACCCCACGCCAGGGTCTCCATGTCGGCCAACAGCCCGAGGTCGACCCGCAGTCCGGCCGTTGCGAAGAACACCGGCGCGAAGACGGCGGCGGTCATCGTCTCCAGCGGCTGGATCAGCCCATGATCCCCGAACCGGGACCGAGCGAGGATCACACCGGCGACAAAGGCCCCGAGCACGGCCTCGACATGGAGCCACTGGGTGATGACGCCGAATGTCAGCGCGGTGACCAAGATGACCGACAGCCCGGCCAGCGGATCGTCGCCGTTGGCCCGCACCCGCCGAAGCGCGGAATCGACCGCTCGTTGTCCGAGTGTGAAGGCGAACCCGAAGAAGATCACGAGCCCGCCGAGGGTGATGGCCAGCTTGTCGAACTTCACACCGCCGGCCTGGGCCAGACCGGCGATGAAGCCAAGGGCGATCCACCCGACCACGTCGTTGGCCATTCCGGCGGCCAGGGTGAGCTGACCGAAGTTGCGCCGCATGAGACCCATCTCGGACAGGATCTTGGCGATCACCGGCAGCGACGAGATCGACAAGGCCGCGGCAATGAAAAGGGCGAAGATGTAACGCTCCGTCCCCTCGCCGAGAAAGGCCGAGGGAATGAACCAACCAACCGCGAACCCGGCCAGCGCGGGAACGATGAGGGACCCAGCCGAAACCAGCGTTGCCGCCCGTCCGAGCCGACCGATGAGCCCCAGATCCGTCTCGAAGCCGGTGGCGACGAGCAACAACAACACCCCGAGCCACCCGACGGTGAACAACATGGCGGTCTGCACATCGTCGGCCGGAAACAGCCAGTCGAAGACGTCGGGAGCGACGCGTCCGAGCACTGACGGGCCGATGATGAGACCGGCCGCCAACTCACCGACGACTGCGGGTTGGCCGATGCGCTGCATGAGGGTGCCCAGCAGCCGCGCCGCCACCAGGATCACCAGCAGACCCACCCAGAAGACGAGGAGCTGGTGTTCGGTTGGAGGATTCAAGTTCACTGTGAATCCTTCGTAGCGGAGCTCGCAACGGCAAACGCCGGCTCGTCCGAGCCGAGCCGCTCCAGGAGCTCACCGACGCAATGGCCGTGTTCGAGGGGGTGCCGAAGGCCCAGGCTGCCATCGACCGCGTAGCGATTGCGCCGACCCACCCGTTCGGTGGCGACATAGCCACAGGCCTGCAGGTCGGTCAGGATTCGCTGTACCGCTCCCTCGGTGATGCCGACCAGGGCGGCGATGTCGCGCTGGCGCAGCTCCGGGTTGCGGTAGAGCACGATCAGAACGTGCCCGTGATTGGTCAAGAACGTCCACGTGCCCGGGCCGCGGCCGGCGTGATCGCCATTTCCAGCGTTCGATTCTGTGCGCTCAGCCACCGGAGTGCACCTCCTTCACGTACATGTTACTCAATATGCTTAATTTGACTCGTATGAATATTCATCGGTTTCCAGAGCTGTGGTTCTGTACTTCTGCATTGCCTGGTCCGGAGCGATTGCCGCCCGCCGCTGGCGGACCACCACCACTGCCAAGGTGACCACCGTCAGCGGCAGCACGAAGGCCACCATCACGAGGGCAAACGGATCCGACGCCCGATGGCCGGTGGCGTCGAGCGAGAGGAAGATCAGGTAGGCCGCGTAGTAGCCGACGAAGACCATTCCCTCCCAGCGAGTGAGCCGGTTGTCCCAGAACACGATCGGCAGACAGGCCACGGCGGCCGCGACCATGATCGGCAGGTCGAGCTCGATCGCATCCCTACCGATGGCGATGCCGTCGGCGAGGACACTGCTGACCCCGAGCACCAACAAGATGTTGAAGATGTTCGAGCCCACCGCGTTGCCGACCGCCAGATCGCGACGTCCTTGTACGGCAGCGATCACGGTCGTCACGATCTCGGGCGCCGACGTACCCAGCGCGACGATCGTCAGCCCGACGATCAGTTCCGGGACCCCGAGCGCTACCGCAATACTCTCCGCTCCCGACACGACGAACCGGGCGGCGACCGCCAACACCCCGATGCCGGCGATCAGCCCGATGAGATCGCGACCCAAACCCGGCTTCGAGTTGCGCCATGCCGAACGAGAATCGCCGGGCCGCTCGTCGACGGCGGGGAACGACTCGGGGGCCAGCTTGGGTGCGGCCCGCAGCGTCCACCCTACGAAAGCGACCAGACCGCCGAACAAGACCACGCCGTCGAGGCGAGAGATCTCGTTGTCCAGGGATACGACCAAGAGCCCGACCGACGCCGCGATCATGATCGGGATGTCCACCCGCACCACCCGGTTGGTGACGTGGATGACACCCAACGTGGCCACCAGACCGAGCACCAAGAGCACGTTGGCGATGTTCGATCCGATGATCGAGCCCACGGCCAACGGCGTATCGTCCGCAGCCACCGATTGCAGCACCACGGCCAGCTCGGGGGCACTGGTCCCGGCGGCAACGATGGTGAGGCCGATCACGAGCGGTGTGAGCCCGAAGCGACTCCCGATCGTCGAGGCACTTCTCACCACGAGGTGCCCACCGACCAGCAATCCCACGACCCCGGCGACGAAGGCGATGGTGGCAGTCATCGGGGCGAGAGCCACACCGGCGTCTCGGCGTAGCTCCAATCCGGCCGCTTGTAGGCGAGCGATGGATCGGTGACGACGGTCCCGTCCACCAGATCGACCAGTTTGGGTAGCACCAGGTGCGGATCGCCGGGGGCTCGAAGCCGTTCCTCGACGTCGTCGGGGAACCGTTGCAGCAAGCTGGTGACCAACAACTGGGCCTGGCGGGGCAGGTAACAACGGCTGGCATCGGTCACGGTCTGGACGCTGCGCTGAAGTTCGGCGATCGCGGAGGACGAGGCTGTTCCCCAGACCAGATCTTCGAGGACCGTCGCTATCGAGGCGGTGCCGGTCTTGCACGGATTGCACTGACCGCATGACTCGACGTGCAGGAAGCGAAGGACTTGGTAGGCGACGTCGACCATGTTGCGCCGGTCATCGAAGACGATGAACCCCGCCGACCCCAGGCCACCACCGGCATCGGCCAGGTGCTCGTAGGTGATCGGGGTATGGAGTCGATCGCCGAGCAGCACCGGGTTCGAGACACCGGACAACACCGCCTTGACCGATCCTCCGTCGAGCACACCACCGGCCAGTTCCTCGACGACCTCGCCGAGCCGAGCCCCGAGAGCGATCTCGGCGACGACCGGCGTGGCCACGTCGCCGGTGATCGTGACGATGGTGGGACCGGGCGACTGCTCGGTTCCCATCGAGCGGTACCACTCGGCTCCGTGACGCAGCACCAGGGCGACGTGCGCATAGGTCTCGACGTTGTTCACCAGAGCCGGATTGGCCGACTCCACCGAAGAACCGGTGGGCGACTGGTCTTCACCCGCGGACCAACCCAGCTGGGGTGACGTGGTGAAGAGGCCGTAGTCGTACGGCGCCAGATTCCGAGGCAGCGGATCTTCGCCTTCGATGACCTCGAGCAGCGCGGTTTCCTCGCCGAACAGGTAGTGATCAGGGCCTTCGACCACCTCGACCGAGATCCCGTCGCTCAAGCCGGCCTCAGCCAGCTCCGCGATCGCCTGCCGCAACAACCCGACCTCTTGCTCGTACCGGCCCTTGGTCGCGACGACGATGCGCCCGACATCCAGCACGGCTGCGGCGATCAAGGCCCCTTCGAGCACGAGGAACGGATTCCGGCGCAACAACGCCCGGTCCTTGAACGTCCCCGGCTCGCCTTCGGCCGCGTTCACCACGACGAACCCGGCGTCATCGGGCCCGATGGCTGCCCGCAGGCTGCGCCATTTGCGGCCGGTCGGGAATCCGGCGCCTCCTCGGCCCCGCACACCGGCATGGTCGATCTCGTCGATGACCGCGCTCGGTCCGACCAGACGCGCCGCGCCGAGTCCGGCCATGCCACCCGCGTCCAGGTAGTCCGACAGCGAACGTAGCGGCTCGGCCACCAGGGCGTGCGCGGTACGGTCCAGCGCTCGGGCGTCACTCATGAAGCCAGGGC
>JABDJW010000232.1 GCA_013002375.1 Acidimicrobiales bacterium
TCGACTTCGACACGATCTTCGAGCTCGTGTTCGGCGCCGCGTGGACCATCTTCGCCCCGGCATCCTGATGCTGGCCCTCGCCCGCGTAGGCGACCGAGAGCACTTCACCCGAAGCCTTGGGGCCGACCATCACGACGCTGGGATACTTCATGGTGAGGCGGCTGCCGATGTTGCCGTCGATCCACTCCATATGACCTTCGGCTTCGACCTTGGCCCGCTTGGTGACCAGGTTGAAGACGTTCGACGACCAGTTCTGAATGGTGGTGTAGGTGACCCGCGCCGATTCCTTGACGATGATCTCGACCACCGCGGAGTGCAAGGAGTCGGTGGTGTACACCGGCGCCGAGCACCCTTCGATGTAGTGCACCTTCGAGCCCTTGTCGGCGATGATCAGGGTGCGCTCGAACTGGCCCATGTTCTCCGCGTTGATCCGGAAGTAGGCCTGCAACGGCATGTCGCTGAGGTCGACGTTCTCGGGCACGTAGATGAACGAACCGCCGGACCACACCGACGAGTTCAACGACGAGAACTTGTTGTCGTTGGGCGGAATGACCGTACCGAAGTACTGCTTCACGAGCTGCGGGTACTCGCGCAACGCGGTGTCCATGTCGCAGAAGATCACGCCCCGATCTTCGAGATCCTGGCGGTTCCGGTGGTAGACGACCTCGGATTCGTACTGGGCGGTGACGCCGGCCAGGTACTTCCGCTCGGCCTCGGGGATGCCGAGCTTTTCGTAGGTGTCCTTGATCGCGTCCGGGACATCGTCCCAGTCGTCGGAGAGCCCTTGGGTCGGCTTGATGTAGTAGAAGATGTCGTCGAAGTAGATGCCCGACATGTCGCCACCCCAGGTCGGCATGGCCCGCTTGTCGAACCGCTTCAGGGATTTCAGGCGGAAGTCGAGCATCCAGTCGGGCTCGCCCTTCATCCAGGACATCTCCCGGACGATGTTCTCGTCGATGCCCTTCTTGGGCTTGTAGACGTAGTCCTCTTTGTCGCTCCAGCCGAGCTTGTACCGGCTGAGGTCGAGGCCAAGATCTTCTGCTGCTGTGCTCATCGTCGTCACTCCAGAGGGGCGGACAAGAATTTCTCCTACCGAGATAGTAAGAATACCAGACCGGAGAAGCTCCTCAACGGCCCAACGACAGAGCGTTTTGACTCAACTCCGACGGTGACTCGCCGATAGGAGGCTCGTGGAAACAGAGCAGTACACCGTTTTGATCGCCGCCGAGAATCGGGCGGTCGTCCAACTGGCCGAGAAGGCGCTCGAGCGCGACGGTCGGTTCACGATCGTGGGCGAATGCCCCAACGCCCCGATGGCCAGCAGTATGGCCCGCAAGGTGAAGCCCGACCTGTTGATCGTCGAGGAATACCTGCGGGGCCTCTCGATCAACGCCCTCGTGGCCGAGATCCACGATGAAGCACCCACCGCGGAAGTGATCGTACTGAGCATCGACAATCAGGTTGAACAGCTCGACCTGATCGAGAACATCTTCGCCGGGCTTTCGGTCGTCGAGGAAGAAACCTTCCAGGCCGCGCTCGATTCCTTGATCTCGTTCTGGGAGAGCGACGACGCGACCGAACTCGCCTCACCCGACCGCCGCCTGCGCAGCCGCCGGGGCGACACCGACTGGAACAAGGTCTCCAGCGAACGCCGCGACGACGATCGCCGGAGCTGACCCTCTAAACCAACGCCAGTTCGCGCCGGTCGGCTGACGCCGAGCCCGAAACTGATTCGACTCCTGGCACCGCCGCCGGCTCCACCGCTGACGCCGACGCTGGCGCGGTGCGCCGTCCGTTGGCGTAGGCGTGCACGTAGTCCTGGCCCGAAAGAGCCTGGATCTCGCCCATCACCGCGTCGGTGATCTGCCGCAGCACCGGTTGCCGGCCCGCCCGTTCGCCGAGGTGGCCCACCGAAATCGGCGCGCCGATATGCACCTCGACCCGCTTGCCGATTGCGGGCACCGCCCGATCGGGGGGTTGGATCTCTCGGGTGCCCCGCAAGCCGACCGGGATGATCGGTGCACCGGTTCGTAGCGCCAACCGGGCCGCTCCGGTGCGCCCCTTGTGCAGCTCGCCCGTCCGGGAACGGGTGCCTTCCGGATAGATGGCAAAGAGTTCCCCGGCGTCGAGAACCTCGGCGGCGGTGTCGAGCGCTCGCGTGGCGGCCGCTCCCCCACGCCGATCGATCGGCACCATGCCCAGGTTCGGGAGCAGCGTGCGGGTCTTCCAGTCGTCGAGATACTCCGCCTTCCCGACAAAGGTCACCCGTCGACCTACGGCGAGCGGGATGAAGAACGAATCGATGAACGCGTTGTGGTTGGCGCACAAGATGGCCGGCCCGTCTTCGGGGATGTGCTCCGCTCCGTTGACCTTCACCTTCCACGCCCGATTGAACACCGGCGCGAGCACCTTGCGGGCCGGTGTCTGCCAACGCCCGAACGCCCGCCGATCGGATGGGGCTGTGGTGGTGTGCTTCCCGCTGGACATGAGATGAGCATGACCAGCGAACGTTTCGCGTTGGTTACGAGAGTGCGAGGAGAGGCGAAACGGTGGCATGACATCAGGGCATCGGCGCGTTTGCTCCATCCTTGAGCGCGATTCCCAGAAGCTCGGCCGGGGCGGCCACGTCTCGACCATCCGCCGCGGCGGCGTCGAGCATTCGGAGGGCTTCGGGCGTGTCGAGATCGGCGTCGATCGCCTCGGCGATGAACCCGGCCGGAACGGGAGCGGCTTCGGCCCCGACCGAGCGCCACACCTCGAGCCTGGCGCGGGCATGGATGAGGTCATCGGTCGACCACGACCAATCGGTCCGATAGTGGTGGGCCAGCAGCGCGGTCCGGATCTCGGGCCCGGACCAGTGCGCCCGCAGGTCGTGCACGAACACCAGATTGCCGACCGACTTCGACATCTTCTGGCCGTCGTATCCGACCATGGCCTGATGCATCCAATGCCGGACGAACGGCCGGCCGGTGACCGACTCGGATTGGGCGCGTTCGCACTCGTGGTGCGGATACAACAAGTCGGTGCCGCCACCGTGCAGATCGATGGTCTCACCGAGTTCCCGGAGCGCCAGCGTCGAGCATTCGACGTGCCAACCCGGGCGCCCGGGCCCCCACCGCGACTCCCAGCTCGGTTCGCCGACCAGCGCCGGCTTCCACAGCACGAAATCGAGCGGATTGCGCTTCAGGGGGTTGTCCGGATTCTCACCGCCGGCCGGCCCGACGGCCAACATCGCCGATCGGTCCAGGCCGCAGAGCGCACCAAAGGACGAAGCCGTCGAGACATCGAAGAACACCCAGCCGTCGACCGCGTAGGCATCGCCCCGATCGATCACCGCACCGATGAACCCCCGGATGTCGGCAATGGCCGACGTCGCCCGCGGGCTGCTCCAGGGCGGCAGGACGTTCAGCGCCGCCAGGTCGTCGTCGAACCGACGGATCTCGGCGGTGGCCAGATCGAGGTAGTGCACATCGCGATCGCGGGCGGTGCGCAAGATGTCATCGTCGACGTCGGTGATGTTGCGCACCATCCGCACCTCGTGGCCGAGATCGCGCAGCCGACGGATCAGCACGTCGTAGGTCACGTACGTTGCGGCATGACCCATGTGGGTGGCGTCGTACGGTGTCACACCGCACACGTACATCGTCACGACGGGGCCGGCCTCGAACGACACGACCGCTCGCCGGGCGGTGTCGTACAGCCGCATCAGGCTCGACGCCTCAGATGCTGTCGTCGAGGCCGGTGAACGTGATCGCCACCCGGGTCTTGTAGCGAACGTTCAACTGCAAGAGAACCGCGGTGAAGGCCTCGATGGCGGTGGCATTGGACAACTCGCCGGCGTCGAGCGGCCGCAGCCCCGGTACGTCGCCGATGATCGCCGCGACGGTGTTGGTGGCTTCCTTGTGGTCCGAACAGATCAACACGTCGGACACGACGGGTTCGGCGAGATCAGCCAACTCCTTGGCCGGGACGTGGTGCATCGAGGCGACCACATACGCCGATCGGACTTCGGCCTGCACGCTCGCCGCAACGGACCCCCGGGGCGGCACCAGCGGTTGAAACTCCCGACCGACCTTCGAGAGGGCGTTCGACATGCACACCACGATCTTCGACTGCAACTCCTTCGCGACCGAGGCCGCCGTCTCGGCGGCTGCGTCCCACGGCGTCGCGATGATCACGAGCTCCGCCTTGGCCGCCTCGACGTTGTCGCCGGCGACGATGTCGAGATCGAGACCCGGCCACTTCTCGACGATGGTGTCACGCACTTCCATCGCCCGATACTTCGATCGCGACCCGAGTGTGACGTGATGGCCGACCGATGCCAGGCGAGCGGCCAGGGCCCGTCCCGCCGGACCGGTGGCCCCGAGCATTCCGATGTGCATGGAGGCCAGGGTACGAAGCCCGGCGCAACTCTGGCCATTCCGCGTCTGTCCGCTGGCCTGATCAGCCTCGGACGATGCCGGGGCTAAGGTCGGCGCCTATGGGAATTCTCGAAGGAAAGCGGTTGCTGATCACCGGCGTGCTGACCGATGCCAGCATTGCGTTCGGCGTGGCCGCGATGGCTCAGGCCGAGGGAGCCGAGATCATCTTGACCGGAGCGGGCCGAGGCATGCGGCTCACCCAGCGAACGGCCCGCAAGTTGGCGACCGAGCCAACCGTGCTCGAGTTCGACGTGACCGAACCCGAGCATGTCGATTCGGTGGTGGCCGCGGTGCGGGACCAGTTCGGCACGATCGACGGCGCACTCCATGCCATCGGGTTCGCCCCCGAGGTGTGCCTGGGCGACGATTTCATGGCCGCACAGTGGGACGACGTCGCGGTCGCAATGCAGATTTCGGCCTACTCCTTGAAGACCCTGGCCGAGGTCGCCGTACCGCTGATGCCCGATGGCGGTTCGATCGTCGGGCTCGACTTCGACGCCACCGTTTCCTGGCCGGCCTACAACTGGATGGGTGTCGCCAAGGCCGCGTTCGAATCGGCCAACCGCTATCTGGCGCGCGCCCACGGGCCGGCCGACATCCGGTGCAATCTGGTCGCCGCCGGCCCCATCCGCACCATGGCGGCCAAGTCCATTCCCGGCTTCGCGGTCTTCGAGGACAACTGGGACGATCGAGCCCCGCTCGGCTGGGACGTGAACGACACCGAAGGTGTTGCCCGGGCGTGCTGCGCGCTGCTGTCGGATTGGTTTCCGCAAACCACCGGCTCGATCATTCATGTCGACGGCGGCTATCACGCCATGGGCACGTAACGCTGGTGGTTCCCCGGTGACGACGCTGATCATCGGAGGCTCGGGATTGCTCGGTCAGGCCCTCGTCGACGAGTTCAGCGACACCATCCACGCCACCTACCACTCGAATCCGCCCGTTGCCGAGGTGTGGCGCAACGCCAACTGGCTGCCGCTGGACATCACCGACGAGGCGGCGACCGCTGCGGCGATCGAAACGATCAAACCGGATCTGGTGGTCAACGCGGCTTACGTGTCGGCCGGTCCCGGACTCGAGGCGATCACTGCCCACGCGCCCGGCACGATCGCCGGGGTCTGCCGTCGCGCGAGCTGCCGGCTGGTACACGTGTCGACCGATGTGGTGTTCGGTGGCGATCGGACCGAGCCCTACGCCGAGGCCGACGACCCCGATCCGGTCCACGCCTATGGCCGGGCCAAGCTCAGCGCTGAGCGTGCGGTGACGGCAGCCGACCCAGCCGCCCTGATCGTGAGGACCTCACTGCTGTACGGCGGCCGGTCCGAGCATGCCCAAGAGACCTTGATCCGGCGGGCCGTGGAAAAGGGCGACATCACGTTCTTCACCGATGAAGTCCGCTGCCCCATCGCGGTGACCGACCTGGCCGGCGCGATCCGACAGCTCAGCAACTAC
>JABDJW010000265.1 GCA_013002375.1 Acidimicrobiales bacterium
CGCGAGAACCGCACCGCGCCTCTCGACCGCGGCCAAGCCGTTTGACCAGGCCTTTTGCCCCGGGGCCTGACCCCTTTTGGTCAAAAGGGGTCAGACCCCCTTCACGGTGCGTGGTCGCAGGCCGGTGGGTATCGGGGAGGTTCGCCTAGGGTTGGGCCATGGCGCCAGCGACCGCAGGACCACGCCCTCGTGAGGTCTGCGAACAGTGCGGGTTCGACAGTGATCTCTACAGCCGGGCCGACACGATCTCGTCGCCGTCGATCGTGCCTGCGGTGCTGAAGGCGGCGATCGAGGGGCTCGAGGACGAGGTTCTGCAGACCCGTCCGGACCCCACGACGTGGTCGATCGCCGAGTACTTCGACCATGTCCGCGAGACCGCGTTCGGCAACCGTTTCGTGATCGAAGCGGCGCTGGCCGATCCCGAGCTCGATCTCGGCCCGCTGCCGATCGGCGGTATCACCGACGAGGTCCGGCGGGTCGACGTTGAAGAGGTCTGCGAGGCTGTCGAAGCTGAATTCGCCGCGCTCGGCCGGGTCCTGGCGGGCCTCTCCGGCACCGAATGGGACATTGCGATCGCGCTCGGCGCCGAACGCAAGCCGATCGGCTACTTCGCGCGCCACATCCTGCACGACGGGTTCCACCACCTGGGCGACGTCGGCCGGATCCGGCAGCGGCTGGGGTTCGGGGCGCCGACCACGACGGGGGTCATCCATCAGATCAACGTCTCGGGCGGTGGCGTGCCCAAGCGGCCGGTCGATCGATCCGATATCACCGCGGCCGGTGTCGCCGGCGATGCCCAGGACGATCGCCGGCACCACGGCCGCCCCGCGCAAGCGGTGTGCCTCTGGAGCGAGGACGTCATCGCCGAGCTGCGGGCCGAGGGCCATCCGATCGCGGCGGGCAACGCGGGCGAGAACATCACCATCGCCGGCGTCGATTGGGAACAACTCCGCCCCGGCACCCGCATCGATGTCGGTGCCGTGCCGCTGCTGGTCAGCGCCCACGCCATCCCCTGCGCCAAGAATGCCCAGTGGTTCGCCGACGGCGACTTCACTCGGATCCTGCACGGTCGGCACCCCGGATCGAGTCGGCTGTACGCCATCGTGCTGGCCGCCGGCACGGTCGCAGCCGGCGACGCCGTCACGGTCGAGCCGTAGGACGCGGCATTTCACCGTTGCCGGGCACCGGCCTAGGGTGCGCCCATGGCCTACGACGCAGACACCACCACCAACGAGATCATCGCCGATGCGACCGCGGCCGGCATCGATCTGACCGACCGCCGGTTCGTCATCACCGGCGCCTCCAGCGGGCTCGGCGAGGAATCCACCCGCGCCCTCGCCGGCGCCGGCGCCCGCATCACCATGTTGGCCCGCAGTCCGGAGAAGCTCGACGCCGCGGCAGCCCGGGTGCGCGAAGCGGTGCCCGATGCCCAGCTCGATTTCGGCACGGTCGATCTCGCCGAGTTCAGCAGCATCCGGGCGTGTGCCGCCGCGTTGAACGATGCTGGCGACCCTATCGACGTGTTGATCAACAACGCCGGCGTGATGGCCTGCCCGCAGGGCACGACCGCCGATGGCTTCGAGATGCAGTTCGGCACCAACCATCTCGGCCACTTCCTGTTGACCGCCTTGTTGTTTCCGGCAGTACAGGCTGGTGCCGATCCGAGGATCGTGAACCTCTCCTCCGGCGCGCACAGCATCAGCGACGTGGTGCTCGACGACATCAACTTCGAGCAGTCCGAGTACGACGCCTGGGAGGCGTACGGGCGCTCCAAGACGGCCAACGCGTTGTTCAGTAGGGGGTTGGCACAGCGATTCGGCGATTCCGGGCTGGTTTCATTTTCGGTCCACCCGGGCGCGATCATGACCGAGCTCGGGCGCCACCTCACCGACGAGTTGATGGAGGCCATGATGTCGCGGGCCAAGGCCCGGGCCGAGAGCGCGGGCGAGAGTTCCGGTGGCATGCACTTCAAGTCGGTCGAGGCCGGCGCGGCCACCCAGGTGTGGGCTTCGATCGCGGCCGAGGCCGGTGATCGAAACGGCAGCTATCTGGCCGACTGCCAGTTCGGCGAGCCCGGCGGCAACCCGTCATCCACCGGGTTCTCCGACTACCTACTGGACGACGCAACGACCGATCGGCTGTGGACGTTGAGCGAGGAGCTGACCGGCGCCAGCTTCGGCTGACCGGTAACGGGTTAGACGACGGTCGCGCCCAATAGCGACCCGATGGCCCAGGTGAGCAGGCACGCCGCTGTGGCCAGCCCCACTTGACGCCCGGCGGTGCGTAGCGTCGATCGCTGGGTGAACCGGGCCAAGGTCGCGCCGACGGCGGCGGCGGCGACCAAGCC